>CANEXR010000246.1 GCA_947443815.1 Flavobacteriaceae bacterium
AAATTCCGAACAATTATTCCAATACTGTTTCCGAAATGTATTTGGCTACTCCATCATTATCATTGGTTGAAATCACTTCTAAATGTGGAAGTTTTATTTTTAAAGAATCGGGTGCGTTACCCATAATCAGGCCTTTCCCAGTTGCATGAAGCATTTTTTCATCATTAAATCCATCTCCAAAAGCGATTGCTTCCTGTAAACTAAAATTTTCTTTTTCCAAAATTTTTGCAATAGCGACACTTTTATCAACGGATTTATCCATAAATTCCAAACAAAGTGGAAGACTGAACGCATGACTAAAAAGGTCCGAATGTTGCTCTAAAATTTGATCTCTTAATTCAAGTAATTTGGAATGTTTTTCATGAGTAAAAAAGACTTTTATAGCACTTAAATCTTCAACAGTACTAAAATCAACTAGCTCAGGATGGTAGTTGATTTCAGTTTGAAAACTATTTAGTTTTTCATTGTGTTTATTAGTTTGCCAAACATTTTCCCTAAACAAAACAGTTGTAATTTCTGGATCAATGTCCAAAGACAAAATCGATTTGACCGCATCACTTTCCATATTTATTGAAAAAAGAAGTTCTTTTGCGGGTGAATGGATTCTGGCTCCATTAGAGGTCACTAAATAAAGAGGAATCCCGAGAGTTGCAACTATTGGCATCGCATCTAAATGATGACGGCCAGTAGCTACAATTATCAAATAATTTTTATCATGAAGTTTTTGGAAAACTGTTTTGGTATACTGGGATATTTTGTGGTCTGTGTTAAGTAATGTTCCGTCTAAATCACTAATTACAACTTTTATCTTTTGTTTTGTCATTGCTCGTTTTTCACTTTCATTATAATTATTCCAAATTTATTGCATTTCGAAGAGATATACAAAGAAAAAACTAGCATTGCATAAAATTTAGTATAATCTTCACTTTTAAATAAAAAGGAAATAATCTAACTATTACTAAAAAAGGCGAAAAGCAGTACCTGTGTTCCACTCTTCGCCTAAAAAAATTATTTTTTTATTTTTAGTCGTTATTTTCAATCATTTTATAAGCATCAATCACTTTTTTGACCAATCTATGCCTTACAATATCTTTGTCATCAAGATAAATGATGCCAATTCCATCGATATCTTTCAATACCAATAAGGCTTCTTTTAGCCCTGAAATTGTTCTTCGAGGTAAATCAACTTGACCTGGATCACCAGTAATCATGAATTTTGCACTTTTTCCCATACGGGTAAGAAACATTTTCATTTGAGAATGTGTGGTGTTTTGAGCTTCATCCAAAATAACAAACGCATTATCCAAAGTTCTTCCACGCATGAAAGCTAATGGCGCAATCTGAATAATTCCTTTCAGAATATAATCTTCTAATTTTTCGTTAGGAAGCATATCGCGTAATGCATCATATAAAGGTTGCATGTATGGATCGAGTTTTTCTTTCATATCACCGGGAAGAAAACCTAAATTTTCCCCTGCTTCTACGGCTGGTCTAGTCAGAATAATTCGTTTTACTTGCTTTTCTTTCAAAGCTTTAACAGCCATTGCAACTCCGGTATAGGTCTTTCCGGTACCCGCAGGACCTACTGCAAATACCATGTCATTTTTATCCATAGTATCGACCAGCAATTGTTGGTTAGGGGTCATCGGTTTGATGATTTTTCCTCCTACACCATGTACTAAAATCTTGTCAATTCCTTGAATTTTTCGATCTTCTAGACCATCTCCCAAAATAACACGTTCTATTACATTATCATCAATGGTGTTGTATCTTGTAAAATGCAACATCAAGCGCTGAAAACGTTTTTCGAACTCGTCCAAAACTTCTTTCTCACCAAAGGCCTTTATTGTTGTACCCCTTGCAACAATCTTTAATTTAGGGTAATATTTTTTAATGGTTTCAAGATGAGTGTCTTGAGCGCCCCAAAACTCTTTTGGAGCGATGTCTATGAGCTCGATTATTCTTTCGTTCAAAAGCGGTAGTTTTTTTAGGTTAAAATTAGATAATTAATAGACCAAATTAAATTTGGCTTTGAAACTTGTTATTATGCAGAAATTGTTTTTGTTTTTTGCTTTTTTGAATTTACTATTATTAGCTTTGCATTTCTCAAATTTAATAAAAATTAGGCTAAAGTATCTCCAATAGTTATAAACAAAATGATGTCAATAATTACCCTTACTACCGATTATGGCTTGAAAGATCACTTTGTCGGTGCATTGAAAGGGAAGATTTTATCTGAATATTCAGAAGCATCAATTATAGATATTTCGCATGATATTGACCCATTCAACACTGTTGAAGCTAGTTATATTATTGGAGCCTCGTATGCTAGCTTCCCTAAAGGTACTGTTCATCTTATTGGAGTTGATATGGAATGGAACAAAGAAAACCAACATATTGTGATGCAATGGAACGATCATTATTTTATTGCGGCCGACAATGGTATTTTGAGCATGCTTTCGCAAAAAATTGTTCCCCAAAAAATAGTAACTATTAATATTCATGATCGCTTACACAATGAAGCGACAGATATGGATGTTTTTGTAAAAGTAGCTTGTCATATTGCTAAAGGTGGTTTGTTAAACATCATTGGCAAAGAAACAAATAACATCAAACAAGTAACTGAATTACAAGCCGTTGTTTCTGTTGATAACAATTCCTTAAAAGGGCATATCATTTATATTGACCATTTTGGCAATGTGGTGACTAATATTTCTAAAAAACAATTTTTGGAAGTTGCTAAAGGAAGACCTTACCAAATTGTCATGAAAACGAAAAATATCAAAACTATTTTGCCCAACTATTCCGCTATAGCTAGTTCTGATAAATATCCTATAAAGTATTATGAGGGAGAAAAATTAGCCCTTTTTAACGAAGCTGGCTTTTTGGAAATTGCTATTTTCAGAAGTAATCCATCCAAAGTGGGGTCTGCCAATAGTTTATTGGGATTAAATTATAGAGATGTTGTTACTATAGTGTTTAGTTAAATCATCAAAATCAGCAATCGTTAACTTCAACCTAAAATTAAATGCTTATACGAATCGTAAAATTGAGTTTTCAAGAGGAACACATTCCTACTTTTTTGGACAATTTTGAATTAATGAAAGAACAGATACGAAATGCACCTGGAAATCGTTTTTTAGAATTGTATCAGGATAAAAGTAACAAATGTATTTTCTTTACCTATAGTTATTGGGAAACCGAAGTTGATTTAGACAATTATAGAAATTCTGCGCTTTTTGATGAAGTATGGACATTTACAAAGAAATTATTCAATGCTAAACCAGAAGCTTGGAGTGTTGACAAATTAGTTACTTTGGTTTAAAGTTTTTTTAGTTTAAAGTTGAGCAACTTTGAATTTTAAACCTTAAACTTTTTAAACAAAACAAAAAACATGAAATCAATTGTATTAAGAGAAATAAAATCCTTTTTCGGTTCGCCTATTGGCTACTTGGTGATTGCTATTTTTTTAATTTTAAATGGACTATTTCTATGGGTTTTTCAAGGCGATTATAATATACTGAATACAGGATTTGCAGATTTAACGCCCTTTTTTACATTAGCACCATGGATTTTGATTTTTCTGATTCCTGCTGTAACCATGCGCAGTTTTTCTGACGAAAAGAAGCAAGGCACATTGGAATTATTATTGACAAAACCCTTAAGCATTTGGCAAATTGTGAATGGAAAATTTCTGGGTGCTTTATTGCTTATTTGTATGGCAATTGTTCCGACATTTATTTATGTCAAAGTCATTTCTAGTTTAGGAATGCCTGAAGGAAATATCGATATGGGCAGTACTATTGGCTCCTATTTTGGATTACTATTTCTGATTGCTGCATATTCTGCTATTGGTATTTTTACTTCTACCTTGTCTGAAAATCAAATTGTAGCATTTATAGTAGCGGTATTTTTATGTTTTATTTTCTTCTTTGGTTTTGAAGGATTGGCTACTGTGGTTCCAAAAACATCGAATGTAATTGCGTCATTAGGCATGCAAGATCATTATAAAAGTATGAGCCGTGGTGTGCTTGATACCAGAGATATTCTCTATTTTGTAAGTGTAACAGTTGCTTTTCTTTCCTTTACTGTTTATAATTTAAAATCTTTCCAATCGTAATGACAACTTCTAAGAAAAAAAACCTGAAATCGTTACTCGGAATACTTTCCTTCCTATTATTCTTGAATGTGTTAAGCCAAGTGTTTTTTCATCGCTTTGATTTAACAAAAGACAAAAGATATACCCTTTCTGCAACATCATTGGACATCATCAAACAAGTCAAAAATCCGTTGTCCATAAAAGTCTATATGCAAGGGGAATTGCCTGCAGAATTCAAACGTTTACAACTGGAAACTAGACAATTACTAGAAGAGTTTCAAGGATACAATTCGAATATTGCTTTTGAATTTGTAGATCCACTGGAAAACGAAACAGAGAGCATGGATAATATTAAAGAGTTATACCGAAAAGGGCTGACTCCAATAAATATAACCGTTGACGACAAAGGTAAGCAATCACAAGCTATGGTTTTTCCATG
>CANEXR010000247.1 GCA_947443815.1 Flavobacteriaceae bacterium
CACGCATGTTTAAATCCTGGTGATACTATTTTAGGTTTTGATTTATCTCACGGTGGTCACTTAACTCACGGTTCTCCGGTAAACTTTTCAGGTCGTTTGTACCGTCCTGTTTTTTACGGTGTAGATGCAGAAACGGGTCGTTTAGACTATGATAAAATTCAGGAAATTGCAACCAAAGAACAGCCAAAATTAATCATCGCAGGAGCTTCGGCTTATTCTCGTGATATGGATTTTGAGCGTTTCAGAGTAATTGCGGATAGTGTTGGTGCTATTTTATTAGCAGATATTTCTCATCCTGCTGGTCTTATTGCAAAAGGATTGATGAATGACCCATTACCTCATTGCCATATTGTAACTACCACCACTCACAAAACATTGCGAGGTCCTCGTGGCGGTTTGATTATGATGGGTAAAGATTTTGAAAACCCGTTTGGTTTAACAACTCCAAAAGGAGAAATCAGAATGATGTCTTCTTTATTGGATTTAGCCGTTTTTCCTGGAAATCAAGGTGGTCCATTAATGCATATTATTGCTGCTAAAGCTGTAGCTTTTGGAGAAGCATTGAAAGATGAATTTTTTACTTATGCTTTGCAATTGCAAAAAAATGCAAATGCTATGGCGGATGCATTTGTAAAAAGAGGCTACGAAATTATTTCAGGTGGAACAGACAATCACATGATGTTGATTGACTTAAGAAACAAAAATATTTCTGGTAAAGATGCTGAAAATGCATTAGTAAAAGCTGAAATTACAGTGAATAAAAACATGGTTCCTTTTGATGATAAATCACCATTTGTAACTTCTGGTATTCGTGTTGGAACTGCTGCAATAACAACTCGTGGTTTATTAGAAGAAGATATGGAAACGATTGTGGATTTAATTGACAGAGTTTTGATGGATCACACTAATGAAGATGTTATCGAAGCTGTAGCTGCCGAAGTGAACGAAATGATGAGCGAAAGAGCTATTTTTGTATACTAAATAAATACGTCTTAAAGTCAAAAGTCGAAAGTCGAAAGTCTTTGAATAGAATTTAATATTCTGTCTTAGTTTTGGCTTTCGACTTTTGACTTTATGACTTTTGACTTTCTAACTTTAAGACTAAAAAAATGTCTGTACTAAGATTAAAATTACCAACGGATCCTCGATGGGTCAATATTGTTGAGAAAAATATTGAAGAAATATTGACAGATCATGCTTGGTGTGAACAAAAAGCAGCAACAAATGCCATTACAATTATCACAAATAATTCTGAATATCAGGATTTAGTTCAGGATTTATTGGCTTTGGCCAAAGAAGAAATTGACCATTTTGAACAAGTACATAATATAATTATTAAACGAGGACTTAAACTCGGGCGAGAACGCAAAGATGATTATGTAAATGAATTGTATTTGTACATGAAAAAAAGTGGAGACGGTAGTCGAGTTTCTGGTTTGGTGGAACGTTTGTTATTCTCGGCAATGATAGAAGCCAGAAGTTGTGAGCGTTTTAAAGTGCTTTCAGAAAATATTCAAGACGAAGAATTAGCTGTTTTTTATAGAAATTTAATGGAAAGTGAAGCTGGTCATTATACTACTTTTATAACCTACGCCCGAAAATATGGGGTTGGAATTGATGTTGAAAAACGCTGGAGAGAATGGATTGAATTTGAAAACGCAGTTATTGCTAATTATGGAAAAGGAGAGACAATTCATGGATAATTTAGTTTTTTTATTCTTTCAAAACTTGCGTTATAAAAAAATAAATAGCTTTTTTTTAAATAATTTACTTGCAAAATGATCACAATTAAAGTAGCTACTAAAGCTGATATTAAAACAATTCAAGAGATAGCCCAAACTACTTGGCCCGTAACTTATGGTACAATATTGTCTATAGAACAGCTTGATTATATGATGAATTTGATTTATTCAGAAGAGGCATTGATCAAACAAATTCAAAAGCAAGAACAATTGTTTTACTTAGTTTATGATACATCCTTAGTTATTGCTTTTATGGCAATTGAACATGAATATAAAAACGAAGCTGTAACCCGAATTCATAAAATTTATTTGCTTCCAGAAACTCAGGGCAAAGGGATTGGGAGAACTATAATTGATGAAATAGAAAAATTAGCATGTCAAAACAATTCGAAATTACTTTCCTTAAATGTCAATCGATTTAATCCCGCACTTTCTTTTTATCAAAAAATTGGTTTTGAAATCGTAGCTGAAGAAAATATTGACATCGGAAATGGATATTTGATGGAAGACTATAGAATGGAGAAAAAAATCTAATTTATTGCACTACAATATCATGTTTAAAAAGTAATCCTCTCAATCCCTCAATACCAAAAATGGCTTTTTTAAGTTTTGTTTTTATTGGGTCTATAGTATAATTATGGCTGGTTTTGAAATTCGCTTTATTAGCAATAGCTTTTGCAAACTCAGCACGATACAAATCACAATTTTCAAAAATCACTTCCGTCAAATCGGTTGCCATAAAATCAACTGCAATTAAACTACAATTAATAAATGGAGTACCTTTAATTTTTAAGGTATAAAATTTAGAAAAATCTAAAACGCAATTGTTAAAATGAACTTCAAAGATTAACTTATTGCACATAGCAAAATTGACTTCTTTTATTTCACAATCATTAAAAGTTACCGTTCTTAGCGCTACATGATTGATTTTTGCATTACTAAAAATACAGGAATTGAAAATACAATCTATAAAAGTTACCGCTATAAAATTGCATGTCGAGAAATTACAATTGGTAAATGTGCAACATTCAAATTCTTTGAAATTAACATCTTCTACATTATAAATGATGTTTTCGTAATTGGTATCTAAAAAATATAGTAACATTATTTTAAATTATATAAAAAAAAACGCAATTATCAGTATTATAGATAATTGCGTTTTAATTCTTGTGACCTTGACTGGATTCAAACCAGTAACCTCTTGAGCCGTAATCAAGTGCGCTATTCAGTTGCGCCACAAGGCCTTTTTATTTTACAAACGCTTATTTTCATAGGTGTTCACTGAACTTGTTTGCGGGTGCAAATATAAGTATAATTGTGTAACTTACAAGTCAAATTTTATAAAAATATAAAAAAATAAGTCTGTCAAAAATTATATACTTGATAGTCAAGGTTTTCCGAAAGAAGTAATTTTGTTTAATAACATAATGCCCTTATTAATAAGCCTAGAAGACAGAAATAAATGTTTAGAAATATTACTTTTTTCATTGAAAGATAAAAATTGACAAAGTAATTGGGTCGAAAGCCGTGGTTTTTTCTTTGTAATGCTTCAGTAAAAGAATTAAATATTGGTTAGAAAATTAGGAGGCAAAATTGTACCATGTAATTTTCTAATCGAATTGGTATTTCTAAATAATACAAAGAAAGTAGAAAAAACGAAATATTTGCCGCAATAAATTATTAATCAATTGCGCGACAAGTAACGTAATAGCGATAACCAATAATAGCCATTTGCCATTTTTTGGCTTTTGCTAAATCCAATCGTTGTTTTGGAAAACTAGGTAAAATCAGTTTGTTTATTTGGGCTAGAATTTTGTACATAATATTTTTTCTTTAAATATATAAAAAAATACGGTCATGATTAGTGACCGTATTTTTAGATTTTAATTAATTTTCATTTTTTATCCATTCACGAAAAGCTTCTTTTTTTGCTTCTATCTCTTCTCTAATTGCTTCTTTTCTATTTTCCATTGCTTCTCTTCTTCCTTCCATTACAATTTCATATTTCTCCATTTCTTTTTCAAAAATTGCTGTTCTTTTTTCCATTTCAATTTTCATTGCTTTATCGAAGGCGCTGGAATCTGGTTCAAAGTTTTCCATTTTAACTTCAAAATCTTCCATATCTTTTTGATATTGTTTCATTGCCATTTTATCGGAGGTATTTGCTGGAGGCGTTGGAGGTGTTGGCATTTTTGACATATCGATTTCAGGCATTTTCGGCATTGGATCATTTGGAAATTCTGGCATCATTGGTGGCGCAGATGGAATAGGAGTATGGTCTACGGAACTTATTTCATTTGGTATTTTCATTTCTTTTTTATCCGTAACGATACCAATATTTGTAGTACCATCATCATTTTTAGAAATAGCAATTCCAAATTCTTTTAGAGGTTTGTTACTATTTACTTCCATCGTAGTAGCGGTTTCTTTACCTTTTTGTAATTTTATTTTTAATCCAATTAATTCGTTTTTTGCATTTCTTTTTATTTTTGAAAAAGTAGTTTTTATATCGTATTTATCATTGAATAATTTTGCTTTTTGTTGCAATTCGGAGTCTGTTGTTGACTTGTTGATTTTGTAAATGTCTCCTAACTCTGAGGGTGTTTGATAATAATTCTTTTCGGTAGTAATTTTTTCCTGAGCTATTACTTCCATTTGAAATAAAAACACAAATACTCCTAATATTGGAAGCATTAAAGCATACTTCCAAGAATTCCATTTTTTTGATTGATTTTTGTTTAACATAACGATTCGTTTTTTGATTAATGATTGATAAAAAGGACTGGTAATG
>CANEXR010000248.1 GCA_947443815.1 Flavobacteriaceae bacterium
ATTTGGAACAATACAAACCATTATTTGGTTATTTCTCTTTAGCAAAAGAACAAAAGACTAAGCATGAAATCCCACAATTTCTTTCAAAAAGCAATAAAAAACGCAGTTTTGTTTGGGTGTCTCTTGCAGCTTCAGTAGTTGTTTTGCTCGGAATAGGTACTTATGTTTACACCAACAACGATGATTTAGCTAATGAAAATCAAAAATTGGGCACTTATGATGATCCCCAAGTGGCTTTCAGAGAAACCCAAAAAGCATTAGCTATGCTGTCAGGACATGTAAATACAGGCATTGAAAGTGTGCAACTTATTCAAGAATACGACAATTCAAAAGAAAAAATTTTTAATCAATAAATCAAAAAACAAAATGAAATCAACAGTTAATTCCAACACAGAAAATAAAAAAATGAGTTTTAAAAAAGTACTTATTGCAGCAGTTCTAATTTTAGTGTCAAGTCCCTTCTTTGCACAAACCGCCTTTGATAAGTTTGATGGACAAGATGATGTAACGTCAATTGTAGTCAACAAAAAAATGTTTGAGTTGATGAGCAAAGTAAAGGTGGATGCTTCTGATAAAGAAACCCAACAATATTTGAACTTAATCAAAAAATTAGACAACCTGAAAGTCTTTACCACAAAAAGTACTCGTGTAGAAAGCGAGATGAAAGCAACTGCCGAGAAATACATTAAAACCGCAGGATTAGAAGAATTGATGCGTATCAATGAGAACGGTAGAACCATAAAAATAATGGTGAAATCAGGTTTGAAAGACACACAAGTTAAAGAATTATTGATGTTTATTGAAGGAGCTAAGAATGAAGATACCGTTTTGATGTCTTTGACTGGAAATTTTGATTTGAATGAAATCTCTGTTCTTACTGATAAAATGAGATTTCCTGGCGGGGATGATTTGAAAAAAGCAACAAAAGGCAAAAAGTAATATGAAAGTCATTTTTAGTCTAACCATATTGTTCAGCTTGTTTTTGGCAAGTTGTAATTCAGAACCGAGTTTGCAAAAATATTTTGTCGAAAACACAGATAATAAAAATTTTGTTGCCCTTGATGTTTCTTCAAGTATTTTGAATGTAAATCAAACCAAATTATCCGTAGCACAAAAAGATGCATTGCATTCTTTTGATAAAATAAATATTTTGGCCTTCAAGCGCAATGATAAAAATAATCCACAATTCGAAACAGAACGCGCCAAAGTAAATTTGATTCTAAAAGATGAAAAATACCAGCAACTCATGAAATTTGGTTCTGGGAAAGAAGGTGCTTCGGTAAGTTTTGTAGGCTCTGATGACCACATTGAAGAATTTGTTCTTTATGCCAATAAAAAAGAAAACGGATTTGCTGTCGTTCGTATTTTGGGAAAAGATATGAATCCCACACATATTATGAACATGATACGTGTTTTACAACAATCCAATATCAATTTAGAACAGCTAAAACCGCTAGAAGGATTATTGAAAAAATAGGTTGGTTATTTTTTATAAAAAAGCGTCTTGAAACTTCTTCAAGACGCTTTTTAGGTTTAGAACAGTATATGAAACTCTGTTTTTTATTAGGTTTTTGTTTTAAAAGCAATGTTATTGTCCAAAAATAAATTCTATAAAAAACTAAAATAGCGTTGTTATTCGAATGCAAAAAAGGATTTTATAAAGCTATAAATAACCTCTTCCTAAATCCATTTTAAACAAGATCATAATCGCTCAAGGGCAAGTTATAATATCTTTTGCCAGTCAGTTTAAAAATAGCATTGATAATGGCTGGAGCAATTACAGGAACGCCGGGTTCACCAACACCAGTCGGTTTTTCAGAGCTTTCCACAATTTCAACATGCACTTTCGGAATTTCATTCATTCGAATCATTTGGTAATCGCCAAAACTATTTTGCTCGATAGCGCCATTTTTGGCTGTGATTTTTCCATAGTAAGTCAATGACATTCCAAAGATAGCAGCACCTTCTAATTGTGCTTTTACAGTATCTCTATTAATTACAGTGCCACAATCAATAACAGTATAAACATTGTGAACCTTTACTTTGTTATTAACCATTGAAACTTCGACAACAGAAGCTACATAGGAATAAAAACTATATTGAACAGCCAGTCCATAGGCATGACCTTCCGGCAAAGGTTTGTCCCAATTGGCATTTTTAGCAGCAGTTTTCAGTACATTTTTTAATCGTGCAGTATCGTATTTTATAGAATCTTTAGTGTCTTCTATTCGGTCTGGGCCAATAAGATTTAATCGAAATTCCAAAGGGTCTTTTTGAGCAGCAAAAGCCAGTTCATCGGCAAATACATTCACTGAAAATCCATGTGGAATATTGATTACCGAGCGCATCCAGCCAATTCTTACATGAGCAGGAGCTTGGCCAACTTCAACTTTGAAATTCTTAATGTCTAAAGGTACATCTGATGCACTTGCTATTTCCCAATCTTGGGCATAATCTACTCCAGGCATGAAGGTTGACATGATTGAAGGTAATGCAAATCGATGCAGCCAACCCGTAACATTCCCTTGATTATCAAGTGATGCTTTCATGTATTGGGCGCTTACGGTATGATAATAGCCATGTTTGATATCGTCTTCCCGTGTCCAAACCACTTGAACCGGAGCATTAATAGCTTTTGAAACCATTACAGCTTCAAGTATATAGTCGGGTTTTGATTTGCGACCAAAACCACCGCCTAAAAATGTAATATTGATGGTTACTTTTTCTTTGGTTGTACCTAAATAAGCAGTCACTTCGGTGAGTGCACTTTGAGGATCTTGAGTGGGTGCCCAAACTTCGCAAGAATCCCCTTGAACCCAAGCTACAGCATTAGGAACTTCCATGGGGGCATGTGCCAGCAGTGGTAACTGAAAAGTGCTTTCAATAGTTTTATCGGCAGTCTCAAAAGCCTTGTCTACATCACCAATTTCTTTTCCAACTTTTCCGGGTTTAAGTACATTTTCAGTAATTTGATTTAGGTATTGTTCGGAATCATAAGTTGCATTTTTACCATAATCCCATTCGATTTCCAAGGCTTTTTTTCCTTGAAAAGCTGCCCAAGTATTTGTTGCAATAACAGCAACACCGCCAAGAGGACCAAATGGTTTTTCGATTTTAGGAATTTCAATTACGGCTTCAACACCACGAATTTTCATTGCCGCTGTTTTGTCAAAAGATTTTACGGTTCCAAAAGTAACAGGGCATCTTGCTATAGCTACGAATTTCATATTGGCTAAACGTTTGTCTAAACCAAAAATGGCGCTTCCTTTTGCAAAATCAGCAACATCGATACTTTTTAGGGTTTTACCAATGTATTTAAAGTCTTTGGGATTTTTGTAGGTAATTACGGTAGGTATTTCAAGGGTTTTGGCGGTTTCAACTAAATCGCCAAATCCTATTTTCTTACCGCTTGTATGGATTATATAATGGTTTTGTGCTGTACATTCCGATTCGGGAACTTGCCAAGTTTTTGCGGCAGCGCTAATCAACATTGCTTTGGTTGTTGCACCCATTTTTCGCATGGTGTCATACAAATAGAGAATACTTCTAGAGCCATCCGTATTTTGGTCTCCATATTTAGCATCGCCAACAGCTTGTTTTACAGTAACTCGATTCCAATCTGCTTCCATTTCATCTGCAATAACGGAGGTTAAGGAGGTGCGAACACCATTTCCCATTTCAGAGCGAGAAGCTATCAAAATCAAGCTTCCGTCCGTATTCAACTGAATGAATAAATTTGGATTGAATTCAGAAAAAGAAGTTACTTGTTTCTCGTTCGCAAATAAAGAAGTATGGCCTGCTAAGATTAATCCTCCAGAAGCTAGTCCTATATTTTTGACAAAATTTCTACGACTTATGTTTTGAATTCCACTCATTATTTGTTTTGTTTTTTGAGTTCAACAGTATGGTGAATCGCACTTTTGATGCGTTGGTAGGTACCACAACGGCAAATATTACCGCTCATGGCTTCGTCAATGTCTGTATCTGTAGGGTTTTGGTTGGTATTGAGTAGGGAAGTAGCTGTAATTAATTGTCCTGGTTGGCAATAACCACATTGTGGGACATTGAATTCAGCCCACGATTTTTGTAATAATTGTAGGTTTTCTGTTGTTCCTTCAATGGTTGTAATGTTTTTTCCTTCGGCTTGGGTAACAGAAGTCAAGCAGGAGTAAACGGCAGAATTATCAACTAATACTTTGCAGGCGCCGCACGAACCAATTCCACAACCAAATTTAGTTCCGGTAAGGCCAATAATATCTCTAATAGCCCAAAGTAGCGGCATTTCTGGATCAACATCGATTTTGTATTTTTTTCCATTAATTCGAAGCGTCGTCATATTGTTTTTATTTTGCAGTTTAGGATAGACAATTTAAGAATTTTTTTTAAGGTATGGTTTGTTTCTTTCTTATAAAAATTTTGTATTATGTGATGAAAAAAATTACGGTTTTAATATTGAAATGATTTAGAATTTTTGCATTTGCTAAAAAAAAAAATATCTTTTTCACCCAATGGAAAAAGTCTAAATTACATTG
>CANEXR010000249.1 GCA_947443815.1 Flavobacteriaceae bacterium
CCCAGAATTCAAAGTATCAAAAAAACTATTGAAGAGATTTTTGATATAGAAATTACCAACCACTCTTTGTATTTATACGGAAATAAAAAAAATCCAATACCGGATTCAACACTTTAAAAATAATAAAGACGAACGCAGGTTTTTCTTTTAAATATAAAATTAACTACAAATAACATACGGAATGACCATAGATTTATTACTAGGATTACAATGGGGAGATGAAGGAAAAGGAAAAATTGTTGATGTATTAACCTCTAAATATGACATTATTGCCCGTTTTCAAGGCGGTCCAAATGCAGGACACACTTTAGAATTTGACGGAATAAAACACGTACTTAGAACAATCCCTTCTGGTATTTTTCATAAGACTGCTATAAACATCATTGGAAATGGAGTTGTAATTGACCCAGTTGTTTTTCAAAAAGAAATCGAAGGTTTAGAGAAATTTAATATTGATATCAAAAGCAAATTAATTATTTCAAGAAAAGCGCATCTAATTTTACCAACACACCGTTTACTAGATGCTGCTTCAGAAGCTTCAAAAGGGAAGGCAAAAATTGGTTCCACTTTGAAAGGGATTGGGCCAACTTATATGGACAAAACTGGAAGAAATGGACTTCGTGTTGGAGATATTGAATTAGAAGATTTTGCAGACCGTTATAGAGCATTGGCAGACAAGCATGAAGCAATGATTGCTTTTTACGATGTAGCCATTCAATACAATCTTGATGAATTAGAAAAAGAGTTTTTCGAAGCAATCGAAGAGTTAAAAAAATTAGATTTTATTGATAGTGAAGAATATTTGCATCAAGCGCAAAAAGCAGGAAAATCCATTTTATGCGAAGGAGCACAAGGTTCTTTATTAGATGTAGATTTTGGAACTTACCCATTTGTAACATCCTCAAACACAACTGCTGCTGGTGCTTGTACTGGATTAGGCATTGCTCCTAACAAAATCAAAGAAGTATTTGGAATTTTCAAAGCTTATGTAACTCGTGTAGGTAGTGGTCCATTCCCAACGGAGCTTTTTGATGAAGATGGTGCTACAATGGCGCGTGTTGGAAATGAATTTGGTTCTGTAACCGGAAGACAAAGACGTTGTGGCTGGTTGGACTTAGTTGCTTTGAAATATGCCGTACAAGTTAACGGTGTTACCCAATTAATGATGATGAAAGGCGATGTACTTTCTGGATTTGAAACTTTAAAAGTGTGCACTGAATATGAATACAAAGGAGAAAAAATCTCTCATTTTCCGTACAATATTGAACCTGAAAATGTGACTCCTGTTTATCAAGACTTCAAAGGCTGGAAACAAGATTTAACGGGGATGACAACTTATGATGAATTGCCAATTGAATTAAAAGAATATATTGAGTTTATAGAAAAAGAAGTAGAAGTACCTATCAAAATAGTTTCTGTAGGACCAGACCGAAAACAAACAATTCTAAAATAACAAACAAAAACGCTCTGAAAATTCAGGGCGTTTTTTGGAAATAACAACCTAATTTTTTTGACTATTGAAAAACAAGGCCGCCTCAAGTTCATTACTAATTTATTTTAGTTTATGTCTTTTCTTTTCTTGCAAAAAAGAAGAAATACCTGTTTCAGATCAATTTTCTAAAAAATATTCCATTTCAGATACCAAAATTTTCTCCTACGAAAAACCCATACAAGTAATTGGAGCCAATGCTTTTCATGTTTTTAGCGCGGGTAGTGAAGATATGAATGCTTGGAATATGGATATTGCAAGAGAATTTATCGGCAACATCAAGGAAACCCAATTAAACGGAAGTCCAATAAAAGATGCCAATGGATCTTATTTATACTCATTGCAAAGTATTGTTGATGGAAATAGACTCCACAACAGAATTACAATTCTTTGCGCTTTTGGTTGGGATGGCACCAATCAAAATGAATTTACTGGCAAAAGTCCAACAAAAACCTTTTGGTGGAATGATTATAAAATCAAACTAAAAGAATGGGCCACTTATTTCAAATCGCAACCTGATGTTTGGATAGAAATTTGGAATGAGCCTTATCGTTATGACAGAGCCGATGGCTACACTGATGCTATCTGGACAAATGATATGACTGAAATGGTAGCAATAATCCGAAATGCAAATAATCAAAATATTGTACTCGTTCCTTGCGCTGAACAAGGTCAAGACGAAAGTGTTTTAATCCATGTTGGGAATTCCTTTTTGACAGGTAAAACAAATGTTTTATTTGATATTCATGCGTATGAAAAATGGCTCTTGAGTGACAATACTGCAATCAATAATCGATTAGATGAATTAAAAACAAAAAATATTCCCGTTATTTTTGGCGAAACAGCTCCAATGAATGCTGGAGTATTGATGAATCCACAAGCTTTTTTAGACAACATTTATAACAGGGGAATTTCTGTATGTGCTTGGACCTGGAAAAAAGACGAAAATGATCAAGATGCATTATTAACTGCAAGCGGACTGCCAAACAACACTAACAATAATAATTGGGGAACAACCTATAAAAATCTGGCAGCCAAAACTAGAAATCCTTAAAACGAATAAACCCATTTTTTACAGAACAAATCGAATGATAAATCCGAAGATTAAAATAAAAAAAACTGAATTACTTTCTGACAATTGGTATATACTGAACAAAGTAACGTTAGACTATCAAAAAAAAGACAGTACTTGGGAAACGCAAATTAGGGAAGTCTACGATAGAGGCAACGGCGCTGTAATATTACTCTACAACACTTTCCAAAAAACAGTTGTCTTAACCCGACAATTCCGTTTGCCAACTTATCTTAATGGAAACGAATCTGGAATGATGATTGAAGCTTGTGCGGGACTTTTGGACAAAGATAATCCCGAGCAATGTATTATTAGAGAAACAGAAGAAGAGACAGGATATAGGCTTTCAAGTGTGAAAAAAGTTTTTGAAACCTACATGTCACCAGGTTCAGTAACCGAAATCCTGTATTTTTTTGTAGGGGAATATAATGCCTCTATGAAAGTGAGTGAAGGTGGTGGCGTAGTAACGGAACACGAAAATATTGATGTTTTAGAATATTCATTTGAAGAAGCATACGAAATGATTGCATCGGGTGCTATCAAAGATGCCAAAACTATCCTATTATTACAATATGCGAAAATAAATAACTTAGTTAACTCTTTATAATAATGAGCAACCAGACAAAAGGAATCCTATTTGCCTTAATTGCTACCTTACTTTGGTCTGTAAATATGGTCATCGCAAGTGGTATAAAAGGGCACATTCCTCCTATTGGATTGGCTTTTTGGCGTTGGGCAATTGCTTGTTTGGTGCTAAGTCCGTTTGCGCTCAAAGCAACTATTACAAACCTAAGTCTTATCAAAAAAAATATTGGTTATCTGACCATAACGGCTTTTTTAGGGATTACCATTTTTAACACTTTAATCTATTTTGCAGGCAAAACAACAACTGCAGTCAACTTATCTTTAATTGCCATTTCGATTCCATTATTTATTGTAATTCTTTCTAGAATTGCATTTAAAGAAAAAGTCTCTACACTAAAATTAATTGGAATAATCACCATAATAATTGGGGTTTTGGTTCTTATAACTAAAGGTTCTTTTCAAGCTTTATTGCAAATCAATTTCACCATTGGAGATTTATTAATGCTTTTAGCATGTTTCTTTTTTGCTTGTTATACCATTTTGGTTCGTTGGAAGCAAAACGTATTTCCCTCCAAAGTATTTTTGTATAGTGTCTTTATGATAGGCACCCTTTTTTTATTTCCATTGTATCTTATGGAACACTTTTTTTATAAAAAAGTAGTATTTGACAGCACCACAATTTTTGTAACAACTTATGTTGGAATTTTTGCATCCTTAGTTTCTTTCTATTTATGGAATGAATCAATCCGATTAATAGGCACCTCAAAAACAGCATTGATTTACTATTTAATTCCAGTATTTAGTGGGATTTTAGCTTATTTTTTTATTCATCAAGAAATTGTGTTGAATCAAATTATAAGTATGGGAATTATTATTTTGGGACTTTTAATTACCAATCGAAAGTAAATTTTAGTTGTTTTTCTTCTTTAAATTTGGCAAAAAGAAAGCAATAATTCCAATCAAAGGCAAGTAAGCACAAAGGTAATACACATAAGTAATACTTGTATGATCCGCTAAATTCCCTAATAAAGCAGAACCTAATCCACCCATTCCGAAAGCAAATCCATAAAAAAGTCCAGAAACCATCCCCAGTTTTTTAGGTAATAATTCTTGAGCATAAACCAAAATTGCAGGAAAAGCAGAGGATATAACAATTCCAATAACAACAGATAAAACGCCAGTCCAAAATAAATCTACAAAGGGTAATAATAATGTAAAAGGTGCCGCTCCTAAAACGGAAAACCAAATCACATACTTTCTTCCAAATTTATCACCCAACGGCCCACCAATCAAAGTTCCTACAGCACATGAAGCA
>CANEXR010000250.1 GCA_947443815.1 Flavobacteriaceae bacterium
TAAATCTTTGTAGAGTTGATTATTGGCTACTGTAGGGCTATTCTTAAAGGCTTGTTTTTTTTAAAAAGGAAGCATATTATTTTGGACATTGATGGTTTGTTATGCTTTTTAAATTACAATACGAGTGTTTGGATTTTCCAAAAAAAAAAAACAGGAATTCAAAATATAAGGGAATTTATCTTCTGCGCTGTATGATTTCTGCCAATAATTTTTTGGCGCGAAGTAGCTTTATTTTAACGTTGCTCAGTGGTTCATCAATCTTGTTGGCAATTTCCTGATAACTCAATTCTTGAAAATACCGCATCTGAATCACTTCTTGGTAGTGTGGTTTTAGTTCTTTGATGAATTGCAATAATTGAGAAAGATTTTGTTCTGTAATTAATTCATCTTCTGCGGAGGGAGTAGTGTCTGCAATATTGTAAGCTTGTTGGTCTTCTTCATCCGTAATTTCGATAAAAAGACTTGATTTCTTTTTTCGTAATAAGTCGATATGTACATTTTTTGCAATAGCAATAAGCCAAGTATTGAACTGAAATTCGGGATTATAAGTTGCTATTTTGTCAAATGCTTTAGAGAATGTTTCAATAGTTATATCCTCAGCATTGGTTTCATTTTCGGTACGAAGCAGCATAAAACCATATACTTCGTTCCAATAATAATCCAATAGAAAAGTAAAGGCAGCCTGATCTCCTTTTTTTGCTTTTTCTATTTGTTTGTTTATTTCCAATGTACTGGTTTTGAAAAGATATTAGTGATAAAGATATTGATTTGTGTGAATATCAGCACTATTTCCACTATTGGAAACCAAAACTTAAGGTCGTTTTCTTTTAATTTCCCCGCGGAGAACCCTACGATTGTCCATGCAATTATATATCGAAATACCAATAAGCTTACTACAATTATCCATTGGAACTGAAAGGCTAGTAATAGAATGGCTAATAATAGAAATAATAATTGGGAACAATAGAAAGTGCCTAATTGTAATTTATCGAAAGGTTTGTAATAATTTGCTGTAGCAACATGCCTTCTTTTTTGTGTAAAAAATTCTTTGAAAGAAGTCTTAGGTTTAGAAGCGGTGAAGCTTTCGGGCAAGTAAGCAATAGTTGTATTTTTTGCATTTGCAGCTTGATTGATAAACAAATCATCATCACCAGAGCGTACTTGTATGTGTTCAATAAAACCGTTGACATTAAAAAACTCTTCTTTTTTGTAGGCCATATTTCTACCTACACCCATGTACGGATGCCCTAATTTTGCCCAAGAAAAATATTGGATTGCGGTTAAGAGTGTTTCAAAACGGATTATTTTATTCAAAAAAGAATTAGCAATTTTTTCGTGTTTTCCATAGCCTAAAACAATGGTTTTTTGCATAGTAAATTGAGAACTCATTGCTGTAATCCATTCTTTGGAAGTAGGATAGCAATCGGCATCGGTGAACAATAAATATTCTTTTTTGGCTGCTTTAATTCCCAGTGTTAAGGCGTATTTTTTATTGCCCCAAAAGGCTTCGTTGTTTTCTACTTTTACCAAACGAATATTTGGATATTGTTTTTCAAAATCTTCAAAAATGGCTAAAGTATTGTCACTTGAAGCATCGTCAATTAAGACAATTTCAAAATCTGGGTAGTTTTGTTCTGCAAGAAGAGGAATGAATTTAGCAACATTCTCTTCTTCATTTTTTGCACAAACGATAACCGATATTGGAATCCTTTTTGGGGTGCATTTTTGAGGTTTTGCGAAAGCAAATTTCCCAAAAACACCTAGATAAAAAGAAACCTGAAGAACAACAATAAAAATAAAAAAGTAAAGAATTAATATAAGCATCTGAGTTTACTATAATTTTAAAAACCTAAATTTCTTGAGGGCAAAGGTACTTATCAATTGTTAATTTTCAATACATAATGATTAATTACTTTCGGTCTTTTGCCATTTCTTTTGCTATTGTATTCGCTTGAACGTTTTCGTTTTTTTCTAATTCAGTTATAATGTTTTGGTGGTTTTTATCGTCTCTGTTTTGAGATAGTTTTCGTTTGGCTTGAATTTCTGTAATCTCTATTTCAAAAGCTACTATTCCTCGAGTTTGCATCATAGTTTTTTTTGATAAATCCTCAACACGTACAGGCTTAACGGAATTACGTTCGTATTTATCGACTAATTTTTTTAAAGCTTCAATGGCAGCTTCGCCTTCTATAATTTTAATTTTCCCATATACATGAACGGCAATGTAATTCCAGGTTGGGACATTTTCATGATCGTACCAAGAAGATGAAATGTAAGTGTGAGGCCCAGAAAAAATGGCTAAAACTAAATCTTCATTTGCAAAACTTTTCCATTGTGGATTTTCTTTCGAAAGGTGACCTTGCAAGATGGGTTTTCCTTCTTTATTGGTGTCTAATTCTAACGGAATATGGGTAGCATCAATTCTTCCTTCATTTTGATTGATTAAAATACCAAAACTGTTCTCTTGCAAAAAATGTTTGATTTCTTCTTGATTTTCATTTTTAAAAATAGCAGGAATATACATTTCGTCTTTTTTAAAATTTAGATTACATTGACTTCAGCTTCAATATGAATACCAAAAATTTGGAATACGGTATCTTGAATGTGTTTTGAAACTGCTAAAATTTCCTGTCCAGTTGCACCTCCATAATTCACTAAAACTAAAGCTTGGTTTTTATGGATTCCAGCATCACCAAATCGTTTTCCTTTTAGACCTGCTTGTTCAATTAGCCAACCCGCAGGAACTTTCACTTCAGTTTCAGAGATGTTAAAGAATCTCATTTCTGGAAATTGTTGGTAAATTTTTTCAAAATCTGTTTTTTTGAGAATTGGGTTTTTAAAGAAACTACCGCTATTGCCTAATTCTTTGGGATCAGGTAATTTGCTTTTCCGAATTGCAATTACGGCATTGCTTACTTCTTTTAAAGAGGGATTTTCGATCTCGTTTTTTGCAAGTTCAGCTGTAATATCTCCGTAAGAAGTATTGATTTTATGGTTGCGTTTTGTGAGTTTAAAAACAACCGATGTGATTATGTATTGGTCTTTTACTTCGTTTTTGAAAATACTTTCTCGGTATCCAAAATGACATTCGGAATTGGTGAAGGTTTTTATTTCTTGAGTTTCTATTGTCATGGCTTCACAGGAAACAAAGGTGTCTTTGATTTCGGTTCCATAAGCGCCAATATTTTGTATGGGTGTTGTACCAACATTCCCAGGAATTAAAGACATGTTTTCTAATCCTCCAAAATTTTGTTCTAGCGTCCAAAGCACAAATTCATGCCAATTTTCGCCAGCTTGACTTTCTACCCAAACAAAATCATCATTTTCTTGTATAATTTTTTTCCCTTTTAAATCGACATGGATAACTAGCGCTTCAATGTCTTTTGTTAAAAGCATGTTGCTTCCACCCCCAAGAATGAATTTTTTTTGATTTTGATTTTCGGTTAAAATAGTCTTTAAATCCGTCATAGAGGCTGCGGACACAAATTGTTTGGCTTTAGCTTCAATACCAAATGTATTGTAGTTTTTTAGGTCAAAATCAGGAAGTATTTCCATAAAAAAAAGACTTAATTAAATATTAAATAGATATCAAAAGTAAGGATTAAAATTTATTTGCATAGGTTTTCATCCAAATATGCATCATAAAAAGCGGCATTATGTATGGAATCATTCGCGTATCTCCTTTTTGTAAATTAGCAATGAGGTTCTGAATTTGGATGTGTTCAAAATAAGGCATTTGAAACAAATCACTTTTAGAAAAAGACGCTAATTCTTCTTTAAAAGCAGGACTTTTCGAAATATAATCTCCCCAAGGAGCACTCAGGCCTACTTTTTTGAATTTCAAAATGGCTTCGGGTAGTCGTTCTTGCATGGCGGTTTTTAGGATAAATTTTCCTTTTTTGCCTGTAAAGAGCCATTTGTCATTTAGTGATCCTAATCCAATAACTAGTCTAGGGTCTAAAAAAGGCTCTCTACATTCTATTGAAGCACCCATCGTACAACGGTCATTTCGGTCTAAAAGGGAGCATAAATAGGTGTGCTGATCAAAATAAAGGGTTTGTCGTCTTAAATTATTTGGGTACAATGATTTTGCCTCTTTGTAAATCTGTTTTCGATACTCGTTTTTTGGTAGGTTGTCTATTCCAAAAGTTTGTTTGATATCATTTGGATATAGGTTACAACCATTAAAAATCACTAAATCAGATTTTTTAGTAATTTGAGCGTAGCGAATTAATTTTTCATATCTCGGTTTTTTTGCAAAAAGGTCTAAATTACCTATAGTTGCTATTGAGTTTAGCAAGGATGGAAATTGCAAAGCTTTATATCGAACATAACCACCCATTAATTCATCCGCACCTTCTCCAGAAAGCAATACTTTTACGGAGGGTTTTGCCATTTGGGACACCGCCAAAAGATGAGGCTCGCTCAAATGCATTATGGGTTCATCCTGAA
>CANEXR010000251.1 GCA_947443815.1 Flavobacteriaceae bacterium
CTGTGGAACCCGGAAATTATACTTTAAAAGCGGGAAGATCTTCTAGAGATATTCAAAAAGAAATCGCCATAACTATTAAATAAAAATGAAAAAAAATCTAGTATTTCTTTTTTTAATATGCGGAATAATAGCAAATGCCAATGTTCGCCTGCCTTTGTTGTTTTCGGACGGAATGGTTTTACAACGCAATAAGCCAATTCCAGTTTGGGGTTGGGCTGATGCCAATGAAAAAATCACAGTGCATTTTAACAAACAAACCAAAAGCATCACTACTGATGCAACGGGGAAATGGATGGTGCAATTAGATTCTGAAAAAGCAGGTGGTCCTTTTGAATTAACCATTACAGGAAAAAACAAAATCGTCATAAAAGATGTTTTAGTAGGCGAAGTTTGGATTTGTAGCGGACAATCCAACATGGAATTTCAAATGTATAAATTGCCTGATTTTGAAATTGAAAAAGAACAAGCAAACAACCCAATGATTCGCCATTTTGGTGTAGCCCAAGATTTGAGCGGAACACCAAAAGAAGATTTAAAAGCTGGAAAATGGGCCGTTGCTAACAAAGAAAACATAAAAGATTTTACAGCCGTAGGATACTTTTTTGCTAAAAAAATACAGAGCGAATTAAAAATCCCAATCGGAATCATAAACACCTCTTGGGGCGGAACTTGTGTAGAGACCTGGACTAGCCGAGAAGCTTTCGAAAAAAGTACCGAATTTAAAGACATGATTGCCAATGTGCCTCAGGTCGATATGGACGCCGTTTTTGAAACCTACAAAAAATCCCTTCTAGATAATATCAAAAAAATTCAAGGTTTTGAAGTGACTGATGCCAATCAAGACCAGTTTAAAAATCCAGATTTTAAGGATGCAAACTGGCCAGAAATAAAAGTGCCTTCTCTTTGGGAAAATCAGCAGATTGGGAATATTGACGGAATTGTCTGGATGCGAAAAACAATTACTTTGACTGCCGAACAAGCAAAAAAAGAAGCTGTTTTGTATTTGTCTAAAATTGATGATGAAGATCAGACTTATGTTAATGGAGTGCAGGTTGGAACCAACAATATTTGGGATGCCAAAAGAGTTTATAAAATTCCTGCTGGTGTTTTAAAAGAAGGATCAAATGTAGTTGCCGTTAAAATTACCGATTATTCAGGCGGCGGTGGAATTTATGGAGAAGCTTCTGACTTGAAAATCGATTTCAAAGATTCCAACATGCCACTGGAAGGACTTTGGAAATTCAATGTTGTACAACTAAAAATGGCAGTTTCGCCCAATAGTTACCCCTCATTACTCTACAATGCAATGGTCAATCCATTAATTCCATACGCTTTTCAAGGCGTTTTATGGTACCAAGGCGAAGCCAATGTGTGGAGAGCCAACCAATATAAAAAAGCATTTCCACTACTGATAACCGATTGGCGAACCAAATGGAAGCAAGGCGATTTTCCTTTTTATTTTGTACAATTATCCACCTTCAATGAGTTCAACGGAAACAGTAAAAACGGAAGCAGATGGGCCGAACTTCGCGAAGCACAAACCCAAACTTTGCAATTGCCCAACACTGGAATGGCCGTAACCACAGACATCGGTAATGCCAAAGATATTCACCCCACAAACAAACAAGACGTTGGTAAACGACTGGCTGCAATCGCTCTGAATAATAGTTATGGCAAGAAAATGATTTCTAGTGGACCAACATACAAGTCCTCAGAAATAAAAGGCAACCAAATCATTTTAACCTTTGACAACATCGGTAGCGGATTGACTTCGGCGAATGCTACCGAAAACGCAAAAGGTTTCGAAATCGCAGGCGCCGACAAAATTTTCTATGCCGCAAAAGCAATAATAAAAAACAATAAAGTAATCGTTTCAAGCGAAAAAGTACCCAATCCTATCGCCGTTCATTACGGTTGGGCCGACGATGACACGGAAATTAACCTTTTCAATAAAGAAAAATTTCCTGCATCTCCTTTCCGAACCGATGATTGGGAACCAATAACAGCAAACGAAAAATATCAGGTTAGCAAATAAACAATCTCATTTGGGCGTGACCCCATTTATAAAAGGCGCTCTCTCGTGTCCACCCAGTACGCGCCTTTTATAAATGCGGTCGGGCTATCCGCAGTACTTCGGTACTTGCTCCTATCCCTCACGCGCAATGGCTTAAAGTCACGCGTTTATTTGTCATTCCACCAAAAATGGAATCTCTGTTTGTTACTCACATTTGTTGCGATTCCTTTTTAAATTAATGACATTACCCTCCCGCATGAAACCGATAAAAAGTATATTTTTAAACAATTAAGCATCTATAAATGAACTCAAACTTCTTAAAAAAACTGCTTTTAGTTTTCATTTTTTCCTCTTTTTCTGGAAAAGTTGTTGCCCAATCCAATCATATCCTGTGGTACAACCAACCAGCTGATTTTTTTGAAGAAAGTCTGGTCTTAGGAAATGGAAAAATGGGAGCAACGGTTTTTGGAGGAGTCAATTTGGATAAAATTTATTTGAATGATATCACACTTTGGTCGGGAGAGCCAGTAAATGCTAACATGAATCCCGAAGCATATAAAGACATACCCGCAATTCGCGAAGCTTTAAAAAACGAAAACTATAAACTAGCCGATGAATTGAATAAAAAAATTCAAGGTAAAAATTCCGAGTCCTATGCACCTCTTGGAACCATGGAAATTGATAATCACCACACCGGAAAACGGTCTCATTATTATAGAGAATTAGACATTTCTAATGCCATTTCCAAAGTTAGTTATGAAATGGATGGCGTAAAATATACCCGCGAATATTTTGTTTCTGCACCAGACCAAATCATGATAATCAAATTAACAAGCAGTCAAAAAGGAGCGTTAAATTTTGATATCAATTCTAGTAGTTTATTAAAATTCAAAACAGCAACTAAAAACGATGTCCTTACTATGAATGGGTTTGCGCCTATTCATGAAAATCCAGGATATCAAGTAGTGCCGTCTTTTCTTTTGGAAAAAGACAGAGGAACACGTTTTACAACGCTGATGAAAATTAAAAACACCGATGGCACAATTGTTAGTACCGATACGAGTCTAGGATTGAAAAACGGCACAGAAGCTTTAATTTATGTATCCATTGCAACCAGTTTTAATGGTTTTGACAAGAACCCTGCTACCGAAGGACTTAATGATAAAGCGATTGCATTAGCCAATCTGAACCAAGCATTTACAAAATCATTTGACAAACTAAAACAAGCTCACCTTGCCGATTATCAAAAATTCTACAATCGAGTGAATTTAGATTTAGGAAAAACAACAGCACCAAACGGACCAACGAACGAACGTTTATTGCGCTATTCGGAAGCAAAAGAAGATAAAAATCTAGAAGTTTTGTATTTCAATTACGGGCGTTATCTGCTCATTAGTAGTTCTAGAACCCAAGGAGTTCCTGCCAATTTACAAGGGCTTTGGAATCCGCATCTAAATCCGCCTTGGAGTTGTAATTACACCATGAATATCAATTTGGAAGAAAATTATTGGCTTGCCGAAAACACTAATCTTTCTGAATTGCACCTCCCACTTTTGAGTTTTATAAAAAACCTTTCGGTAACAGGCAAAGTAACCGCCAAGACATTTTATGGTGTTAATGGTTGGGCTGCAGCTCATAATTCTGATATTTGGGCAATGACAAATCCTGTTGGGAACTTCGGAAAAGAAGATCCAAGTTGGGCGTGTTGGAATACAGCAGGAGCTTGGTTGAGCACTCATATTTGGGAACATTATGCTTTTACACAAGACAAAAAATATTTAAAAAACGAAGGATATCCTATTATGAAAGGGGCATCGCAGTTCTTCTTAGAATGGATGATAACGGATAAAAAGGGATATTTAATTACATCTCCGTCTACTTCTCCAGAAAACAAATACCTGGCTCCAGATGGTTTTATAGGAGCTACTATGTACGGAGGAACTGCTGATTTGGCCATGATACGAGAATGTTTTGACAAAACCATTAAAGCTTCCAAAGTGTTGAATGTGGATGCTGAATTTAGAGCAAAACTCGAAACCGCACTTTCAAAATTCTATCCGTATCAAATAGGAAAAAAAGGAAACCTGCAAGAATGGTATTTCGATTGGAATGACGAAGATCCAAGACACCGCCATCAATCCCAACTATTCGGACTTTTTCCTGGAGACCACATTACACCCTTAAAAACCCCAGACTTGGCCAGTGCTTCTAGAGCGACTTTAGAAATAAAAGGCGATGAAACAACAGGTTGGTCAAAAGGCTGGCGCATTAATCTTTGGGCACGACTTTGGGACGGTAATAGAGCCTACAAAATGTTCCGGGAACTACTTCGGTATGTTGATCCAGATGCAAAGAAGACCGAA
>CANEXR010000252.1 GCA_947443815.1 Flavobacteriaceae bacterium
ACCAGTAGGTCTAGATTTGATTTAAGTTATTATGGATTAAATAGAAAGGCAACCTATACTATTAAAAAAACGTTTGATTTTGGGGATAATACTTATAATGTGAACACTACTGTCAACGCATTTTTTAACACAGATATTTATCGATTTTCTTATGGATATGCTATTTTAAGTAAGCCTAAATATGAATTAGGTCTTTTAATAGGTGCTCATATCGTGAGAACAGGACTAGGGATTGGCGTAAAAAGTACCAATGTGAATTTGATCTATGAGGATAATTTTGGTTTTACGGCACCATTACCCGATTTTGGAATTTGGGGAGGATATGCCATTAATGACCGATTAGCATTGAACGCAGAATTTGATTATCTACAAGTTGAGGTAAACGGAATTAAAGGCAATATCATAGGATATAATTTTTCTACAGATTATAAAATAATGCAACATTTTAATCTGTCATTGGGCTATACTGGTTTGAATTTTACTGTGGATGCTATACGTGATAAATCTAATGGGCATCTTCGTTGGGGAAATAACGGGCCATCACTAAGAGCAGTGTATAGTTTTGGGAATAAAAAATGGGATTAATTACAAAAAAACCGTCAAGTTATAAAACAAGACGGTTTTTTTTGAAAATTGAGTTAGTAAAGCAATTTTATATTTTAGAAACAATATTCATTTTCAGCAACTAATTTTGATGTAATTATTTCTCTTAAGCCCACAATATTAGGCATGTTTGTATATTTGGTAAAGCGACGTAAACCCATCAACATCATGCGTTGCTCATCACCTTCAGCAAAAGAGATAATGCTTTCTTTTCCTTTTTGGGTTACAATATCTACAGCTTTGTACAAATACAATTTTGCCATAGCAATTTGCTCTTGAATTTTTGCTTCTCCTTCTTTTTTGGCTAGTTTTTCAGTTCTCAAAATAGTGGATTCTGCCATATAGATTTCAATCAGAATATCTGAAGCAGCCATTAATAATTGTTGGTGACCGTCTAAATCTGGGCCATATTTTTGAACTGCTCCGCCAGCAACCATAAGGAATGCTTTTTTCAGTTTGCCCACCATTTCTTTTTCTTCTGCAAATAATTCGGAATAATCAGGTGTTTCAAATGAAGGAATGCCCATTAATTCTTCTTGAACTTTTGAAGCAGGTCCTAGCAAATCTACATGACCTTTCATGGCTTTTTTAATTAACATTCCAACTGAAAGCATTCTGTTGATTTCATTTGTACCTTCATAAATACGAGCAATACGCGCATCTCTCCAAGCACTTTCCATAGGGGTATCTTCTGAAAATCCCATTCCACCAAAAATTTGAATTCCTTCATCAGCACAATTTTGAACATCTTCAGAAACAGCAACTTTTAGAATGGAACATTCTATAGCATATTCTTCAACTCCTTTTAATTCTGCTTCTTGATGTGTGGATCCTTCTGCTTCACGTGCAATAATTCTATCTTCAATATCTTTTGCCGCTCTGTAAGATGCACTTTCACCAGCATAACAACTAGTGGCCATTTCTGCTAATTTGTAACGGATGGCGCCAAATTGGGAAATCGCAGTATTAAATTGAATTCTTTCATTAGCATATTGTACAGAACCCGATATCACTCTTCTTTGTGCGTCCAAACAGGCTGCTGCCAATTTGATGCGACCTACGTTCAAAGCATTCATAGCAATCTTAAAACCATTTCCTCTTTCAGAAAGCATGTTTTCAACAGGAATTTTAGTTTCATTAAAGAAAACTTGACGCGTTGACGAAGCACGAATACCTAATTTATGCTCTTCTTCTCCCATCGAAATTCCATTATCAGCTGTATTTTCTAATATAAATCCAGTAATGTTTTTATCATCAGCAATACGTGCAAAAACAATGAATACCGAACAAAAACCAGCATTCGAAATCCACATTTTTTGACCTGTGATTTTATAATGTGTTCCATCTTCGGATAAAACAGCTTTTGTTTTTCCAGAATTAGCATCAGATCCTGCACCAGGCTCTGTCAAACAATACGCTCCAAACCATTCACCAGAAGCTAATTTTGGCACGTATTTTTGTTTTTGTGCTTCAGTTCCATATAAAGTGATTGGCATAGTTCCAATTCCAGTATGCGCTCCAAAAGCAGTTGAAAAGGAACCCGTTGCTCCCGAAATGTAATCGCAAACCAGCATTGTAGATACAAATCCCATTCCCAATCCACCATAAGCTTCTGGGACAGCAACACCTAAAAGGCCTAACTCACCAGCTTTACGCATACTTTCTTCTGTGAAAGCGTAATCTTTTTTCTCAAAACGGCTTTTATTTGGCCAAATTTCTTTGTCAACAAACTCTTTTACAGAGTCACGCATCATTAATTGCTCTTCCGAAAAATCTTCCGGAGTGAAAATAGCTTCACATTTTGTTTCTTTAACTAGGAATTGGCCTCCTCTTGTTTTGTCGCTCATTTTTTTGTTTTTTAGATGAAAGATGAAAGAATCAAGAAGAAAGATTTTTGTCTAACTTACTTATGAAACCTGTTGTCATCTTTTGAAATTCAATTATTTTATTTTCTATTTCTTCTGTTTTTTCTTTTGATAAATAGTCATTTTGACAAGCTATCAGTAACTGTGTTTGTAATTCAAATGAAGAACCTAAACTAATATTCAAATAATGTTGAAAATGTTTATTTTCTCTATTTGAACCTTCTGCAATGTTTGAAGGCATTGAGACTGAGCATCGATTCATTTGACTTATTAAACCATAAGTTTCTGACTTTGGGAACGTTTTGCATAACTTAAAAATATCGGCAGTAATTTCCATCGATAAAATCCAAATTTTTAAATTCTTAAAGTTATGTTTCATAAGTCTTGCCTCTTGTTTCTTTCTTCTTTTATCTTCTACATCAATTCGTAAATCCCCGCACTTCCCTGTCCAGTTCCCACACACATACTCACAATTCCATATTTGCTCCCTCTGCGTTTCATCTCATCAAACAATTGAACAGAAAGTTTAGCACCTGTACAACCTAGAGGATGACCTAAGGCAATAGCGCCACCATTGACATTGATGATATCAGGATTTAAACCTAATTCACGTGTAACAGCCAATGCTTGTGAAGCAAACGCTTCGTTCAATTCAATTAAATCAATATCATTCAAAGTCAATCCTGCTTGTTTTAATGCTTTCGGAATTGCTTTTACAGGGCCAATTCCCATGATTCTTGGTTCAACGCCTGCAGAGGCGAAGTTTACCAAACGAGCTATTGGTTCTAAGTTTAATTCTTTTACCATTTCTTCGCTCATTACTAATACAAAAGCGGCACCATCACTCATTTGTGAAGAGTTGCCAGCTGTTACACTTCCATCGGCAGCAAATACAGCTCTAAGACCTGCTAATCCTTCTAAAGAAGTCCCAAATCTTGGTCCTTCATCTTTGTTTACAACGTATGATTTGGTTTCTTTTTTACCGTTTTCATTGATGAAAGTTTGCTCAACTGTTATAGGCACAATTTGTTTGTCAAATTTACCTTCTGCTTGTGCTTTCAATGCTTTGTTGTGCGATTGAAAAGCAAATTCATCTTGGTCTGCACGCGAAATGTTGAATTGTTTTGCCACCGCTTCTGATGTTAATCCCATTCCCCAGTAGTAATCCTCGTGTCCAGCTTTTGCAACAGCATAATCCGGAGTCGGTTTGTAACCTCCCATTGGAATATAACTCATACTTTCGGCTCCACCTGCAATGATGCAATGTGCCATTCCGGATTGGATTTTGGCAGTTGCCATTCCGATTGTTTCCAATCCTGAAGCGCAATATCGGTTTACAGTAACTCCAGGTACATCATCTACTTTTAATCCCATCAAAGAGATCAAACGCCCCACGTTCAAACCTTGTTCTGCTTCCGGCATGGCATTTCCAACCATAACGTCGTCAATACGAGTTTTGTCAAAATCAGGTAACTCATTCATCATGTATTGAATGGTTTCTGCAGCCAACTCATCAGGTCTTTTAAATCTAAAAACTCCTTTTGGTGCTTTTCCTACTGCAGTACGATATGCTTTAACTATATATGCTGTTTTCATTTGTTTTTGTTTTTTAAGATTTATTAGAAGAAAGAGGCAAGATGCAAAATATTTCTAAAGTCTTGCTTCTTGCATCTATTCTCTAATTACGAAGCGGTTTCCCTTTAGTTAACATGAACTGAATTCTCTCCAATGTTTTTCTTTCGGTACAAAGCGACAAGAAAGCTTCACGTTCTATATCTAATAAATATTGCTCAGATACCAAAGTGTGCTCAGATAAATCACCACCAGCCATTACATAAGCCAGTTTGTTTGCAATTTTCAAATCGTGCTCTGAGATGTATTTGCCGGCAACCATTTGAT
>CANEXR010000253.1 GCA_947443815.1 Flavobacteriaceae bacterium
TATTTTACGATTTTTAAGAATATTTAAATTAAAAGCTTAAAGTTTTGAAATTGCGGAGCGGATTAGAAAAACAATCCCCCGCTAGGGAAGTGTTTTTTGATTTTTAACTGATTTTATTTTCAAATGTTTGAATTTTATGGTCAATCTGATACTGAAAAATACTTACACGAAGTTGGATTGTTTCAATTAGAATAGGCACGGATTGCAAATCATAAGTGTTCGAAACCTCATTCTCGAATGGATGATAAAATTAGAAATAGACACAGGTTATGTCACTGCTTTATTTTATTTCATTTTTAAAAACAACACCGCCTTTCATCACAAAAGATACATGTTCTAAGGTTGAAATATTATCCAATGGATTTTCTTCAACTGCAATAATGTCCGCATATTTTCCTTTCTCTAGAGAGCCTATTTTTTCTTTCCATCCTATGAGGTCTGCTGCATTTATAGTAGCTGTTTGAATTGCTTGCATAGGCGTAAGGCCATACTTAACGAAGTATACGAATTGCTTTGCATTTAGCCCATGTGGAAAAACACCTGCATCTGTACCATAAGCAATTTTAATTCCTGCTTTTACAGCATCAGAAAAACTACGTTCCATTTGTGGTGTAATCATTCTTGCTTTGTTTATAATTTTTTCAGGGTATCCTTTTTTGGCAAATTCTTGAATTACAAAATCTGCAACAAAAATAGTTGGCACGTAATAGGTTCCTTTTTCTTTCATTAATTGTAAAGTCTCAGTATCCATTACACTTCCATGTTCTACGGAATTTACACCAGCAAGTACTGCTCTATGTATTCCCTCAGTGCCATGTGCATGTGCAGCAACTTTCCTTCCCCACATGTGCGCTTCGTCAACAAGTGCTTTCATCTCTTCGAGAGAGTATTGAGGCGCACCCACACTTTCTTCTTCACTCAAGACACCGGCTGTGGCACAAAATTTAATGACATCTGCTCCCCATTTAATATTGTTGCGAACTCGCTTTCTAATTTCGTCAATTCCATCTGCTACACCTGTAAAATCTGGATTCCCTTTCCACGAAATGTCTGGATTAAATCCAGATAAATCGGAATGTCCACCTGTTGCTCCAAGTGCAAATGTTGCAACAAGCATTCTCGGACCTGTAGTTATTCCTTCATTTATGGCATTACGAAGTGAAATATCAATCAAATCCCCTGAACCCAAATCCCGACAAGTAGTAAATCCCGCTTGGAGAGTGTTTTTTGCGTAATTGGGTGCTTTAATTGCTAAATCTATTGCTGTTTTTCGAAAAATATCCCCATAATAATCACCACTTGGCTCCTGAGTTAAATGAGTGTGGCAGTCGATCAATCCGGGCAAAACAGTAGCATTGCTTAGGTCAATTATTTCTGCATTAGAAGGAATAAGGAGTGAAGAACCAATATTAATAATAGTGTCGTTACTGATTAAAATAATTTGATTCTTGAGAATCTTACCATTTACAACATCTATAATTCGTCCCGCTTTAATAGCTTTTATTTTTTGCTGTGCAAGTATAGGGTTAGTAAGTAAAAAAAGTCCAAGTACAAAAAGGAAAATGTTTTTTATCATGATAATTTTTGTTAAGAATATGTGTAATAGGAAAGATGATACGCAATTAAATGATTTATGTGTGATTACAGTTCTACATTATTGAAAATCAAATATATTGATTTATTATTACAAATCATCTTGCAGTTTTATATTTGAGGAACGAGTTTATTTGATGATATTATAGAACTTAAACGCTTTTTCTAGGTCCCACCGTTTTGTTACAATAGGATAAAAGGAAAAAACCTTGTGAAAACTAGTATTTAGCCCTCATAAGGTTTGTAATGTATAGCAAGAGGAGACTTCATATAAAACGAAATCAAACTGCTCCTAAAAAAAGAAAACAGAACTTCTTATTTTTTATCTATTGGAACGTCTATCATTATTTTGGCTAGGACGTTTTGGGCCAAAACTGTTGTTAGTATTGCGGTTCGCAGCATTTGGGTTTGCTTTTTTTGGTGTTGAATTGCGTTGTACTCTTCCTTGACCTTGTTTAATAGGTTCGGTTGATGCGTTTGGGTCCGCTTCAAAACCTTTAATGTTTTCTTTGGGCAGTTTCAAACCAACTAATTTTTCTATATCGCGTAAAAAGACAGTTTCGTCTGGGCTAAATAAAGAAATAGCTTCTCCACTTGCTCCAGCTCTTCCTGTTCTACCAATTCGGTGAACGTAATCCTCTGGTATATTAGGTAATTCAAAATTAATAACATGTGGTAATAATGGAATATCTAAACCACGAGCAGCAATATCAGTAGCAACCAATGCGGTTAGGCTTCCGTTTTTGAAACCTGCTAAGGCTTTTGTTCTTGCGCCTTGACTTTTATTGCCGTGAATAGCAGCAGCTTTGATGCCAGCACTAATCATGCTTTCAGTCAACTTGTTGGCACCTTGTTTGGTACGCGTAAATACCAAAATCTGTTTCCAATTGCCTTCTGTAATCAGTTTAATGATCAATTCTGTTTTTTTCTCTTTCGCAACAGGATATACTTTTTGAATAATAGCATCTACCGTTGTATTTTCTGGTGTAGCTTCAACCTGAACAGGATGTTGCAAAATACCCATTGCTAATTTTTTGATATCTCTTGAAAAGGTTGCCGAAAATAGCAAGTTTTGCCTTTTTGAAGGTAATACTTTTATAATACGTTCAATATCTCGTAAAAATCCCATATCCAACATGCGGTCTGCTTCGTCCAAAACCAAAATTTCAACTTTGGAAAGTGACACTAAACCTTGATTTTGTAAATCGATTAATCGACCTGGAGTTGCTACTAAAATATCAACTCCTTGACGCAATTGAGCAACTTGTGGTTTTTGGTTTACGCCTCCAAAAATTACGGCGCTACGTATGTCTAAGAATTCACTGTATTCTTTTATATTGACCAATATTTGTGCTGCTAATTCTCTTGTTGGGGTTAATATTAAGGCACGAATGGGTCTGTGTCTTAAGTGTAGCCCTTGCGATAATATTTGCAATATGGGTAGTGTGAAACCTGCTGTTTTTCCTGTTCCAGTTTGTGCAGATGCTAATACATCTTTACCTTCTAAAATTGGTGGAATTGCTTTTTCTTGTATTGGAGAAGGTGTTGTATATCCTTTTTTACTGATAGCTTTTAATAAAGCATCAGATAAGCCTAATGAATTAAATGACATAAATTGTGTTTATGAAGTAAACACTAATTTGAGTACTTCTTTAAGTTGGTGCGAAGATACTGCTAATTTTCCAATATGTCTTTTATTGCTTGATTTTGCTTGAATAAAAGATACTAAATGTGTTAGTATTGTTTGTTTGAATTACAAATTAAGTTTTGAAAAAGTATCTCCTTGTTTTATATCACCAGATTTGAACCCTTTATTAAACCAATACATGCGTTGTTCCGAAGTACCATGTGTAAAGGAATCTGGAACAACATGCCCTTGCATTTTACTTTGAATTGCATCATCACCAACAGCATTTGCGGCACTTAACGCTTCTTCTATGTCGCCAGGTTCAAGCATTGCATTTTGTTTTTCGTTATAATGTGTCCAAAGCCCAGCATAGAAATCAGCTTGTAATTCAAGGCCTACTGAAAGTTGGTTGCCTTCTGTTTCAGATTTGTTTTCTTGTAATTGTCTTACCTTACCAGAAGTTCCTAATAGAGTTTGAATATGATGTCCAAATTCATGTGCCATAACATAAGCTACAGCAAAATCACCACCTTCGGCACCAAATTTGGTTCTTAATTCTTCAAAGAAAGACATGTCCATATAAATGGTTTTATCACCTGGACAATAAAAAGGCCCTGATGCTGAACTTGCGCCACCACAAGCAGTTTGAACCTGACCACTAAATAAAACTAATTTTGGAGCTTCAAAAGTTAAATTATTTTCTTGAAAAATAGTTGTCCAAACGTCCTCATTATCAGCTAAAAGTGTTTTTACAAATGCCCCTTCTTTTTCTTCTTCAGGAGTCAAAGCTCTTGTTTGTGATTGTTCGGTTTGTGGTTGATTATTGAATTGTTCTAATATTGGTGTTATCATTTGAGCATTTTCGCCACCAAAAGTATTTAATAATAAAATTATTATCCCCAAAATACCACCCCCAACAATTGTTTTGCCTCCTGACGACATACCTCTTCGGTCATCAACATTATCACTTTGGCGTCTACCTATCCATTTCATATTATGTTATTTTAAGTTGATTTTATTAATAAATCAGTTTTAATTTTTAATATAAATTATTTCACCCATTTGAGTATAGTTTCCTCAATGACACCTTTTAAAA
>CANEXR010000254.1 GCA_947443815.1 Flavobacteriaceae bacterium
CATCAAAAGTATCATAATCTACTGTAAATGTGGACAATAATCTTTGATTTCTTGAATTTGCTAGATCATATAATATGGATGTAATTTCTAAAAAATAATCCATTCCATCCAATTTTGAAATTTTTATTAAGCGTGGAAAAAGCTCTTCTGATATTTTTTTTGAAAATAAAATACCATGTATGGAACGATTAAACATGTCTTTAATAGGACTCATTATTCTTCTGGAAAGTAACGAATCATCAAATAAATCATTATGAAACTGAATCGTTATTTCATGAATTTGTTTATTTGTGCATTTATTTAGTTCCCATCCGTGGTATAAATTAGGCCCAATTAAAACCAACTCAATATTATCAATTTCTTCAATATTATCTCCTACAACACGCTTTACCCCTTTTCCATTTTGAATGAAATTTATCTCAAACTCAGGATGATAGTGTACTGGAAAATCAAAACTGTCTTTCACTCTGTCAAAAACTAAAAAACTATCTCCAGAAGAAAGCGGAGGAATCTCTCGGTAAAATTTTTTCAAATTACTCATAACGTATTTTTTATTTGCAATAATATGATATATAATTGACAAAATAATATTAAATACAAAAGACACATCAGATTACCTTTGAAAAATAGATTTATTAATTTTATAAAAACTAAGTCAATAATAAATATGAATCATTTTTATTTACCCTAATTTTTATAGTTTTAACAAATAGATCCCTAAAATTATTTCTATTACGAATTAACCAAAATAACAATTTCGAAAACCAAATGAATTTTCGTTTACTTTTTACGCCCAAAAAAAAAGAACCTTTATAACATGAAAAAAAACATAACTGCGCTATTAACCTTACTGTATATCGGAACCTCCTGTTCTTCAAAAAAACCATCTGCTGATACTAATTTAACAATTTCAGATAAAAAAGCAACTTTAGAAACTACTATTTTATACAAAAATTTAGCAAAAAATAGCAATACAACAATACTATTTGGTCATCAAGACGATTTAGCTTATGGCGTTCATTGGAAATATGAAGAAGGTAGAAGCGATGTAAAAGAGGTGGCTGGAGATTATCCTGCAGTCTATGGATGGGATCTTGGCGGCATTGAAAAGGATTCTAAAACAAATCTTGACGGCGTTCCTTTTGACAAAATACGGCAATACATTATAGATGTTAAAAAAAGAGGAGGTATCAATACAATCAGTTGGCATTTAGACAACCCAATGACTGGAAAAAGCGCTTGGGACAACACTACTAAATCTCTTGCTCCAATTTTGCCTGGAGGCGAATATCACGAAAAATTTAAATCTTGGTTGGACAAAGAAGCTGCTTTCTTTTTATCTTTAAAGGATGAAAAAGGCAAAGCGATACCAATATTATACAGACCTTTCCATGAATTAACAGGCGGTTGGTTTTGGTGGGGAAAAGAAAACTGTACAGCAGAAGAATTCAAAACATTATGGAGATTTTCATTTGATTATTTACAAAAAAAAGGAGTTCATAATTTGATTTATGTCTACAACACTGGTGGTTTTAAAACCAAAGAAGAATTTCTTGTAAATTATCCTGGTGCAACCTATGCAGATATCTTAAGCTTTGATAATTATCAGTATAATGACCCTACAAAAAGTAATACATTTATAGAAGAATGTTTAAGCCAATTTAAAACCATCGACACCATTGCTAAAGAACAAAACAAGATCATTGCCTTTGCAGAGACTGGTTATGAAGGTATTAAATACGACAAATGGTGGACCCAAACCCTATTAAAAGCAATGGGAGATTACAAAATTTCCTATGTTTTGGTATGGAGAAATTTTGGATGGCAAGAAAAAGAACAAAACATGCACTATTATGCTCCTTTTAAAGGACAAGCTAGCGAAAAAGATTTTATCGACTTTTATAATCTTGATAAAATTTCATTCGAAAAAGACGCTGCAAAAGAAAACTTATATCAAAAATAAAATAATTAACCTTTAGATTTTAACCCAAAAATGCACGATAAAATAAGTACAAAAGAAAAAATTGGTTACGGATTAGGTGATGCTGCCTCTTCTATGTTTTGGAAGATATTCAGCATGTATCTTATGTTTTTTTATACCGATGTTTTCGGATTAGCGCCAGCAGTTGTTGGAACGATGTTCCTAATTACCCGGATTTGGGATTCTTGTTTTGACCCTCTAGTAGGAATTATTGCAGACCGAACCAAAACACGTTGGGGAAAATTCAGACCTTATCTTTTGTGGACTGCCATCCCTTTTGCGATTATTGGTGTACTGACTTTTTATACTCCCGATTTTGATGAAAAAGGAAAAATAATTTATGCTTATGTGACCTATTCCTTAATGATGATGGTCTATTCGATTATTAATGTTCCTTATGCCTCTTTACTTGGCGTAATGTCTTCTGATCGAAAAGAAAGAACAACACTTTCATCGTATCGAATGGTATTTGCTTTTGGAGGAAGTTTATTGGCACTTTGGTTAATTGAGCCACTTGTCAATCATTTTGGAGGTAATTTAAATTCAAAAGAAGGTTGGTTAGCCACTATAATTGTTTTTGGAATTATTACTACTCTATTCTTTTGGGCCTGCTTTTTTCTAACAAAAGAAAGAGTACAACCTATAACTGATGAAAAACCAAATTTAAAGGAAGATCTTAACGACCTTTTGAAAAACAAACCATGGTGGATTTTACTTGGAGCGGGTATTGGTGCCTTAGTTTTTAATTCCATTAGAGATGGTGCTGCCGTTTATTATTTTAAATACTATGTAAGTAGTACTATTAATTATAGTTTCAATGTTTTTGGAGAAAACTTTGCCATGACACCCACATCAATGTATTTGGTTTTAGGACAAGCCGCTAATATCATTGGCGTTATTGCTGCAACTCCAATTGCAAACAGAATTGGTAAAAAAAATACCTTTTTTGGAGCTATGACTCTTGCAGCACTATTGAGCGTTATTTTCTATTTTTTCGGAAAAGAAGATGTTTTCTTAATCATGATTTTTCAAGTATTAATTAGTATTTGTGCAGGCTGTATCTTCCCTTTAATTTGGTCAATGTATGCCGATAGTGCCGATTACTCGGAATGGAAACAAGGACGTAGAGCAACGGGGCTTATATTTTCAGCATCTTCCATGTCGCAAAAATTCGGATGGACTATTGGTGGTGCGGGAACAGGATGGCTTTTGGGCTACTACGGATTTCAAGCAAACATTGAACAAACTGCTGTGACACAAAACGGCATACAACTCATGTTGAGTATTCTCCCTGCAGTTGCAGCAGTGATTTCGGTACTCTTTATCTTATTTTACCCTCTTACCGAAAGCAAACTACAAATTATAGAAGAAGAACTGAACCATAAAAGAACTTTAACTAATTAATTTTTGATTTTGCACTATCTTTTTATGAAAGCGTTATGATTCTGAAAAAATAAAGGATGAATGACGACACAATATCCCCTAAAAATAAATATTATCTCTATATGAATACAAAAACAATCAACACAGCATTACAAAATAGAAAATTAGAACTTGTAACCGAATTTCAAGAACTGATTGAACAAAAAAATGAAGCTCAAAATACAGTTGGAAACGGCATTTACAAAAAATATAAAAACCCAATTTTAACGGCAAAGCACACACCACTAGAATGGCGCTATGATTTGAATACTGAATCAAATCCATTATTATTAGAACGAATCGGTATCAATGCTACGTTCAATGCTGGTGCAATGAAATGGAAAGGGGCTTATGTTTTGGTCGTTCGTGTGGAGGGTGTTGATAGAAAATCATTTTTTGGTATTGCAGAAAGTCCAAACGGTGTAGATAATTTTAAGTTTTGGGAAAAACCTTGCGTTATTCCTCAAACTGATGAACCCGATACAAATGTGTACGATATGCGTTTAATCCAGCATGAAGACGGTTGGGTTTATGGCATATTTTGTACCGAAAGGAAAGACCCAAAAGCACCAAAAGGAGATACAAGTACCGCTATTGCAAATGCAGGAATTGTTCGTACAAAAGATTTATTAACTTGGGAACGTTTGCCTGATTTGATTTCGAATACTGGACAACAACGTAATGTGGTTTTACATCCCGAATTTGTAAATGGTAAATACGCATTGTACACAAGACCTCAAGATGGTTTTATTGATGTTGGAAATGGTGGCGGAATAGGTCTTGGCTACATTGATGACATGACAAATCCTATTGTAAAAGAAGAAAAAATTATCTATGGCAAACAATACCATACGGTTTATGAATTAAAAAACGGTTTA
>CANEXR010000255.1 GCA_947443815.1 Flavobacteriaceae bacterium
ATACTCCCGAACAGTTATCATACCTGCAACTAGAAAAGAAGTTTCTACTAAATCTCCACCATTATCTTTAGTTCCAAAAGGAATAACACGACCTGTATTACCATCTATCCAATGCGACCAAGCACCATGAAAACGATCGGCAGTTGTTAAAAAGTCGGCTATTTTATTTAATCGTTCTCTTCCTTGGTCTTTTGTGATATAACCACGGGACATACCCGAAACGAGTGCCATTAAACCAAAACCTGAACCACCTGTTGTTACTATATTTTGGTCAAAAGTGGGGTCTTGGGGTATGTAGCGTTCTCTAGCCATACCGGAATTGGAATGTGCATAATCCCAAAAATAGGCAAAGGTTTGTTTTTGTACAATGTCCATTAGTTCTTCATCTGTCAATTTAACAACTGGGGGAAGTACTGGAGGCGTTATTACCGTTCCTCCACCTGAATTTCCTTGAGAAGAATCACATCCTGAAAAAGAAAAAAGAAGACACATCAATGAAATTTTAATCATCTTTGGTTTTTTTTTATACATTAAAATCCTCCAATGCTTTTCCCTTTGGATTAGAAAGGGAAAAATATTGAAATCTATCATTAATAATTAGGATTCTGATTTGATTTACCAGCTGCTTGAGTAATGAATTTTTGTGGAAGCGGGAACAATTCATGTTTTCCTTCAACAAACGTTTTCCCATCGGCCGCCATTGCATCTTTAGCTTGACCTGTTCTAATTAAATCAAACCATCGGTCATGCTCAAAAGCCATTTCATGTCTTCTTTCAGCTCTGATTGCAGTTCTTAGACCAACTTGTCCCGTAGCAGTTGTATTGGCTAAGCCAGCTCTGTTTCTTATTTTATTCAGCGGACCAGTTACATCACCACTTCCACTTTCGTTGGCTGCTTCTGCTTGCATTAATAAAACCTCAGCATATCGCAACACACGAATATTTTTAGTCGTTTCCCAATCTCCGTTAAAAGCTTCTGCAGTATTACTCACATACGCTTTTTCATTGTACATTGGATTGGCTACAAGTGGAGAAACTTCTCTTCCATCCCACATAGTTTCGCCTGCAAAGATGATGGTTGCATTTTTTCTAAGATCGCCAACTTCATAGGAGTTTGCTAAATTGGAAGTAGGAGTATTAAATCCCCAACCCCAACCACTGGTTCCTCTTGCTCCTTGTGAAACCATATATCCTTCAATTCCTTGTGATGGATTTCCACCGTAACCGCGAATTTCAAAAATAGATTCTACACTATCTTCGCCAGCTTCTCTCCAAATTGTTGCGTAATCTGAAACTAAATTGTACCCTGTAATGGCAGCACATTGGTCTTTTACACCTTGCCAATTAGCTTGGTACAAATATACTTTTGCTAACAAAGCATGAGCAGCTCCTTTTGAAGCTCTCCCCAAATCAGAAATTGCATAACCTGATTTTTCTGGTAAAGCAGCAATAGCTTCTAATAAATCTGCTTCAATAAAAGCATATACTTCCTCTTTTGATTTACGAATTAATGTCATATCCGTATCTGTTGCCGAAGAGGGTACAGGAACATGGTCCACAATTGGAACCCCGCCAAAACATCTTACCAAATTGAAATACATCAAAGCGCGAAGGAATTTTGCTTCGCCGGTTAATCTAGTTTTTAGGGCAGCATCGGCTTTATCCAATTTTGGAAGGTATAATAAAGCGATATTGGCTCTACTAATTCCTTGATAATTTGCCTCAAAAACATCTTGAACTGATAATGAAGTTGCATCAAGAGTCAATGCATCACATTTATCTTTGTCTGTTCCGGTATCTCCTGGATCAGATCCTTTGTCTGCATCGTCTGAAGTCATGCTTGTCAAACCATTCCAAGAAAAAGAACTCATGTTCCAATCTAAAGATTTGCTGTAAATGGCTGTTACAAAACTTTTGGCACCGTCATTATTATTATAAATGGATAGTAAATCTGATTCCGCAATATTTTCTGTTGGTGGAACATCAATAAAATCATTAGAGCAACCATTTGAAAATAAGGCAACGGTTACTAAAGTTATGGGTAGGAATATTTTTTTCATCTTATTAAAATTTTACGTTAGCACCAATAATGAATGAACTTAAGGTAGGATAGGCATCTAACTCTATTCCTTGCATTCCCATTGGATCACCATCATTATTTAACTCTGGAGAATATCCTGTGAATTTCTGAGAAATAAAAGGATTTATAGCACTGGCATACAATCGCAATGCTGAAATTGAACTTGAAATTTTAGGCAATGTATATCCTAATGTGATGTTATTCACTCTAAAATAAGCCCCTGATTCTAAGTAATAATTAGAGGATAATGGAACTGAATTGAAAGGTGCAGGATTTCCAGCATTAGTATTAGTAGCTGTCCAAAAATCTGTTGCTATATTCGCTTCAATATTTTCATTACCAAATCGTTGTGCTTTTTTCCCGTTATAGACTTTATTGCCGCCTACGCCATAACCATCAACTGAAAAATCAATATTTTTGTATTCAAAACCTAGGTTGATACCATAATAAGATGTTGGTAACGAAGAGCCAAAGAATTTTCTGTCTGTTTCATTTGGAGTTGAAGTAATTCCACCGTTTTTATCGTAGTAAGTAAAATTTCCTGAAGCATCATATCCTGCCACTTCAAACAAGTAGAAACTCCCTAAGGGTTGTCCTTCTGCTAATTGTTTGGTGTACTGACCATTTCCAATTCCGCCACCTTGTTGTTTGATTGCTAAAGGATTGTAAACATTAGTCACTTCATTTTTATTATTAGAAAAATTAGCACCAATCCAATATTTAATTTTTTCATTGATGGTATCATCCCAACGCAAAGCGATTTCAAATCCTGTATTTGAAATTTCACCAGCATGTGCAGGGGTGGCACCAGTACCAACAGTAAGTGGTGGTGTCACATTCAAAATTACATTAGACGTATTTTTATCATACCAATCTAAGGAACCAGACAATTTATTACCTAAGGCTTTAAAATCCAAACCAATAGAAGCTTCGTCAGTTATTTCCCATCCTAAAGTAGGATCAATAAAAGAACCTATTGTAGTTCCAGAATACAAAGATCCTCCAAAATCATACCCGAGCCCAGAACCCGAGCTGAACGTTTGTTGATTGATTGGAACGTTTTGATTTCCTAATCTTCCCCAACCTCCACGAAGTTTAAGAAAAGTAATCGCTTCGTTGTCCTTTAAGAAATCTTCTTTAGATACAACCCAACCTAAACCAACTGATGGAAAATTACCCCATTTATTATCAGCACCAAATTGTGAAGAACCATCTCTACGAATTGTACCTGTAAAAAGGTATTTTTCCATTAATGTATATTGAAAACGGGCAAAATAACCTATCAAATTTCTTTGATTTCCAATAACATGCTTCGTTACCACATTATTTGATGGAGCGCTAGATAAGTTTAGATTCCAATAATTAGAATCCTCAGGAACATTTCTTCCTTTCACTTCTAATTCTTCTTTGCTTCCCCATTCCTGAGCAGACATTCCTAAAGTAACCTCAATATCGTGTATGTCAGCTATTTTTTTATTGAAAGTCAAGAAATTATCAAAATTCCAGTTGAAATAATCGCTTCTGGCCGTTACCAATTCGTTTACAGGTTCAGCTGCTGAATAATTAGCAACATCTCTAGATGGATCAGCCGCTAACCACAATTGTTGATTGGGTGTATATGAGAATTTTTTCCAATTATTGTATTCCACACCTAAACGAGAAGTGAATTTTAATTCTTTTATAATTTTATATTCTGCACCAATACTTCCTTGCAACAATAGGTTTTTTTGTTCTTCGGTAAAATAGTTTAAATCGGCCACAGGATTTCCAACATTATTAAACAAAGCACCAGTAGTTGATGCTTGACCATCTGCACCAATGATTGGCATACCCCATCTTCCATTTGGATATTGTACGGGAACTAAGGGAGATTGTTTGTATGCAGCAGTAAAAGCGGACAGAGGTTTTGGTGTTGAATTAGAAAAGGAAGCACTTAATGTCTGGGTGATTTTCAATTTATCCGAAATCTTATAATCGTTATTATTTCTGAAAGTAAAACGGTTATAATCCAACCCATTCAAAATTCCTTGTTCATCATAATAATTCAAACTGAACAAATAATTAATTTTTTCTGTAGCACCAGATAAAGACAGATTATTGGAGGAATACGTTCCTAATCGTGTGATTTCATCAAACCAATTGGTATTGTATAATTGGTCAGTAGAAAATCTAGTGTTTTGTTCG
>CANEXR010000256.1 GCA_947443815.1 Flavobacteriaceae bacterium
ACAGTGATTATGTTTTCATTATCAGTCCAATCTTGAGTTTCTATTTTTGTAATAGATGCCACAGTTGAATTTTTTACAGTAAAGTTTTTGGTATTGGAGCAAGATATTGTGGCATAATTTGTAGTAACAATTACTGAAAAGGCCCCTGGTTTGGATACAATTATTGATTGTGATGTTGCTCCTGTTGACCATAAGTAGGAACTAAATCCAGCACCAGCATCAATAGTTATGCTATTGTTTTCACAAATTGGAACAATATCTTGAATCGGAATTACGGGTTTTGATATTAAATTAAGTTTTAGTTCGGCAATAGCATAACATGGATTATTGGTATTGATACGAACATAGATTTTATGAATTCCAACATTCAATTTATAATTTAAAAACGAAGTGATGGCATCGCTAGCAATTTGATTTTCTGCTCCGTAAAGAGAGGCATAATAAACGAAATTATAATTTGTAGGTATCGAGATTAAATTAGCATTGAAACTAGTTAAATTCATAATTTCAAAACCATCATTCAAATCATCACAAAAAGATTGTTCAAAATTAGTAGCAGGTAAAGTTGTTATTAGGGAAATTGTAACGGCAAATTTGCCAATACTTTCACAGCCATTAACAGTTTGGGTGGCATAATAGGTTTCCCCATCTTGAAGGGGTGTTGAATCTGCTAAAAGCATACCATTGTTATCATACCATTTTATAGCTGTACCAGTCATTGTGATGGAACTCAAAATAGGATTTTGACTTGTACATAAACTTTGTGCAGGATTTCCTGATGGAGTAGCTGTATTTTGGATATATACTAGAACAGGTTCTTTTTGGCTTTCACATCCATTGATGCTTTGTGAAGCATAATAGGTTGTATTGTTTTGAAGTACAGTTGTATTTGATAAAAGTATTCCATTATTGTCATACCATTTTATATTTTGCCCTGTGCTTATTAGATTGCTAATTGTTGTGTTTTGTTGGATACAAAAAGTTTGCGGACTTGTTACCGTTGGATGTGGCGGAAAATTGGTAAATGGAATAATATTAGCAGTAGTAACTTCAGAGATGCATCCATTTGAATTTTTAATTTTTAAAAGATGATTGCCTGAATTCAAGTTGGTTGAAATTGCAGTATTACTCCAAGTTAATCCATTATCAAAACTATATTCTGACGCTATTGAAGTTATGGTTATAATTCCTTTAGGATTTGAACAATCGGGCTGTTGGATAGTATAAAGAGGTGCGATTGGATAGTCTAGTGGCGCATTTATTTTTACAATTAATGCATCTGATTCACAATTGGAGCTGTTTTTTACTTTTAGTTGATACGTTCCTGCTGTTAATAATCCAGATGAAGCACTTGATGAATAGGTGAGGCCATTATTAAAACTATAAGCAAAAGCAGTACTTGTAATGGTAATTGAACCAAATGGATTAGCACAAGTTGTAGGCTGGGTGGTGATTACTAATGGAATATTTGGTGCATTTGGAGGTGCGTTTATTATTGCATTTGTGGTAGCTGAATCACAACCACCAATAGTTTGCCTAATTTTCACATAATACGATCCTGGATTGAGTTGTTGAGAAATCGAACTACTTCCCCAAGTAAGCCCGTTATCAAAACTATATTGTGCGGCAGGAGTTGTAACAGAAATGGAGCCAGTTAGAGCAGTACAACTTAAAGGTTGGCTTATAGTTAATGAGGGTTGACTTGGAGTCACTGGGACGATAGCTATGTTTGCTGATGCACTATTAGAGATACAACCCGCACTATTTTTAGTTTTTAATAAATAGGTGCCACTAGATAAGTTAGATTGAGTGTTTGATGTAGTAAAAGTTAGTCCATTATCAAAACTATATTCTGCCGCAACCGTCGTAATTGTTATAGAACCAGATGGAGTTATACATGAGGGTTGTGTACTTGTAAAAATAGGAGCTGCTGGGATTGGAGCTTTATTAATCACAACGGAATTGGATGCTGAAACACAACCTAAATTATTTTTTATTTTTATAAAATAAGTTCCAGGAAGCAAATTTGATTTTGAGTTGGAACTGCCAAAAGTAATTCCATTATCAAAACTATATTGAGCAGCAACCGTAGTAATTGTTATAGTACCATTTACTGAACAAGTAGGTTGAATTACAGTATATGTAGGAGCCGCTAAGGTATTATTAACAGCATTCAAAACCACTGTTGTTGCTAATGAGGAGCATCCACCATAACTATCTTTTATTCTTATTAAATAGGTACCAGCATCCAATGCATTTAAAGTAGCATTGGTTCCCCAAGTTAAACCATCATCAAAACTATAACTTGTAGCATAACTAGTAATAGTGATACTGCCGTTTTTTGTACCACAATCAGTAGGTTTCACTGTAGACACTGTTGGCGCAGTAGGAATATAAGGTGGGTATTCTATATAAATGTATTGAGTGTCAGATTGGCATCCCGAATTTTTTTTAATTTTTATATAATAATATCCATTTTGCAAATTAGTTGCTACGGGATTCGTTGTCCAAGTATTACCATTATCAAAACTGTATTGGTCTGCAAGGGTTGTTATAGTAATTGACCCAACATTAGTACAAGTAGGTTGAATAACAGAAAAAGTGGGATTGGGTAAAAAAGATTCGTAAATAGTTGTGTATGAGTAATTAGATACGCATCCTAAATTATTTTTAATTAATATATAATAAGTTCCAACTTTAAGATTTGTAGCTACTGGATTTGTTGTCCAAGTCATTCCATTATCAAAACTATATTGATCAGCAATTGTGGATATAGAAATACTTCCTGCAACATCACATGTCGGTTGTATTACTGAAAAAATGGGATAAGGTAAATAAAAGGGTTCAATGTAAACATTTTGATAATTCGATACACAGCCTAAATTATTTTTAATCAATATATAATAATAGCCTGGTGCAAGATTTGTTGCTGTTGAATTGGTAGTCCACGTATTTCCATTATCAAAACTATATTGATCTGCAACAGTTGTTATTTTTATACTTCCCCCAACGCCACAAGTAGGTTGTGTATATGTAAATGTTGGATTCGGTAAATAATAGGGCTCTAGATAAACATATTGATTATTAGAAGTGCAACCTAAATTATTTTTGATCATAATATAATAATAACTAGAAGACAGATTGGACGCTAAAGGGTTTGTTGTCCAAGTATTTCCACCATCAAAACTATATTGATCAGCGATGGTTGTTATTTTAATACTTCCTCCAGCACCGCAAGCAGGTTGAATTACTGTGTAATCTGGGTTAGGTAAGTAAAATGGTTCTAAATATATATATTGACTGTACGAAGTACAATTGGAACTGTTTTTAATAGTAATATAATAATAACCAGGTTGCAAATTTGTGGCTACTGGATTATTAGTCCATGTATTTCCTCCATCAAAACTATATTTATCGGCAACTGTATTTATGGTGATACTACCGCCAGTAACACAAGCTGGTTGAACAACCGTATAATCGGGATTAGCTAAATAAAAAGTATCCAAATAAATACTCAAGTAATTTGATTCACAACCTAAATTATTTTTAATTTTAATATAATAACTTCCAGCCTGTAAATTAGTAGCTACAGGATTTGTAGTCCAAGTCAATCCTCCATCAAAACTATATTGTGCAGCTGGAGTAGTAATTGTAATACTTCCAATATTTCCACAAGATGGATTTACATAGGTGTATTTAGGGTCGGGTAGATAGAAATAATTAAGGTTTACATATTCATAGTTTGAAGTACATCCCAAGTTATTTTTTATCATAATATAATAAGTCCCTGGCGCAAGATTAGTTGCTGTAGCATTAGTGGTCCAAGTACTACCTCCATCAAAACTATATTCACTTCCCGGAGAAGTAATTGTAATACTACCGCCTAGTCCGCAACTTGGTTGAGTAGTTGTATAAGTTGGGTTGGGTAAGTAAAAATAATTTAAGTAAGCATATTGCGAATAAGAGATGCATCCCAAATCATTTTTTATCATTATAGGATAAGTTCCAGGAGCCAAATCGGTGGCAATTGGATTGGTTGTCCATGTTATTCCATTATCAAAACTATATTCTGCGGCTACAGTTGTGATAGTTATAGTACCGCCTACACCGCAAACAGGTTGCGTAGTTGTAAAAGTTGGGTAAATATCTAAATAGAAAGTATTAATTGTAACGTATTGTGAAATTGATTCACAACCCACTGCATTTTTTATTTTTACTTGATAATAACCAGGAACTAAGTTGGTAGCAATTG
>CANEXR010000257.1 GCA_947443815.1 Flavobacteriaceae bacterium
TCCCTAATGCAAATCGGTAGTATTCTTAACGTTTATGTGAAAAAATATTTTTTGTTTTGAAGCTATTTTAAAATGGAATTGTTTTTCCAATTTTCGGGATGGTGTTTTTTGTGTGAGGGATAGGAGCAAGTACCGAAGTACTGCGGATAGCCCGACCGTATTAGAAAAAGGGGCTACACAACATGCTATTGAGGAGCCCCTTTTTCTAATACGGTCACACCCAAATGAAGGTGTTTTAAACCAAAAATCCCGTTTCAAATACATGAAACGGGATTTTCTATAAATAAACCTTTAGTAAACTAAGATCTGATTACTCTCTTTTCTCCTCGCGTGGAGGTCTTGCGATTAGTGCTTTTCTGGACACTTTCTCTTTTCTTGTTTTTGGGTCAAGACCAAGGTATTTAATTTGAAATACATCTCCCATGTTTACTACATCAGCAACATTTTCAGTGCGTTCCCAAGCTAATTCAGATACGTGAAGTAATACTTCGTTTCCTGGTGCAGCGGTGTATTCAACAACAGCACCAAAATCTAACATTTTGATTACTTTTACTTCATACGCTTCTCCCATTTGTGGTTTGAAAGTGATGGATTGGATTTTTGCCAATACCGCTTCAATTCCAGCAGGATCTGTTCCTAAGATTTCGATAACACCTTGTTCGTCTACTTCGTTGATTACAATAGTTGTTCCGGTAGCTTTTTGTAATTCTTGAATTACTTTTCCTCCAGGTCCAATCAAAGCACCAATAAAGTTACCAGGGATTGTTCTTGTAATAATTTTTGGAGCATAGGTTTTAACATCTGCTTTTGGAGCTGCTAAAGTATCGGTTAGAATTCCAAGAATGTGTAAACGACCATCTCTAGCTTGTGCTAAAGCAGCTTCCATAATCTCGTATTTCAATCCGTCAATTTTGATGTCCATTTGACACGCTGTAATACCTTCTGAAGTTCCAGTTACCTTGAAATCCATATCTCCTAAGTGATCTTCATCACCTAAAATATCTGATAAAACGGCAAAACGATCTCCATCAGTAATCAATCCCATTGCAATTCCAGAAACTGGTCTAATCATTTGTATACCAGCATCCATTAATGATAATGTTCCTGCACAAACTGTTGCCATTGAAGAAGAACCGTTTGATTCTAATACTTCAGAAACTACACGAATTGTATAAGGACAATCAGCAGGAATCATGTTTTTCAACGCTCTTTGCGCTAAGTTTCCGTGACCTACTTCTCTTCTTGAAGTTCCTCTTAAGGGACGAGCTTCTCCTGTAGAAAATGGAGGGAAATTATAATGCAAATAGAATTTTTCTTCTCCTTGTTCAGATGGTGAATCAATTTGGTTGGCTTCTCTAGAAGTTCCTAAAGTGGCTGTTGCCAAAGCTTGAGTTTCCCCACGAGTAAACAATGCAGAACCGTGAACAGATGGCAAATAATCTACTTCACACCAGATTGGTCTGATTTCTGTAGTTTTTCTTCCGTCAAGACGTGTTCCTAAATCTAAGGTTACATTACGAACAGCTTCTTTGTTGACTTTGTAGAAATATTTCCCCACTAAATCACCATTTTCAGCTAATTCTTCTTCTGTAAATAAGGCTTTTACTTCTTCTTTTACTTCTGCAAATGCTGCAGTTCTCTCTTGTTTAGAAGATCCAACTTTTGCGATATCATAAATTTTATCGTAAGCAGCTGCTTTTACTTTAGCGTAAATAGCCTCGTCGGATTTTTCAGTTTCGTAGGTACGAACTTCTTTTTTTCCAAATGCTATTGCTAATCTTTCTTGCGCAGCAATTTGAACTTTAATATGTTCGTGAGCAAATTTAATGGCTTCAACCATTTCTGCTTCTGAAATTTCTTTCATTTCACCTTCTACCATTGCGATAGAATCTGTTGAAGCACCAATCATCATGTCAATATCAGATAATTCTAATTGGGCACGACTTGGATTGATAACAAATTTACCATCAATTCTTCCTACTCTAGCTTCAGAAATTAAAGTTTCGAAAGGAATGTCAGATAATGCTAATGCTGCTGAAGCTGCTAATCCTGCTAATGCATCTGGCATAACTTCATCATCATGCGACATTAATTGGATCATTACTTGTACTTCAGCATGGTAATCATCTGGGAAAAGGGGACGCAATACACGGTCAACTAATCTCATTGTTAGTACTTCGCTATCACTTGGACGAGCTTCTCTTTTGAAAAAACCACCAGGGAAACGGCCTGCTGCAGCAAATTTTTCACGGTAATCTACCGTAAGTGGTAAAAAATCGATACCAGGACTTGCTTTTCTTGCGGAAACTACTGTACCTAAAATAACAGTTTTTCCAATTCTTACTACTACAGAACCATCGGCTTGTTTTGCCAAACGTCCTGTCTCGATTGTGATGCTTCTACCATCACCTAAATCGATACTTTCTACAAATAATTGTGGAATCATAAATTTTTCCTTAATTGGTTATACAATGGGTTTTAGTTGTGTTGTAGTTGTTGTTGTGCGTAGTTAATGCCTAAAACCCAATGAAAAACCAAACTTTTTTTAGCTCTCATCCCAAATGGGAGAAGAGATTTTTCGTATTATTAAAAACAAAAAGAGGCACTTTCGCACCTCTTTATTATATTGATTATTTTCTAATACCCAATACTTTGATAATCTCACGGTATCTGTTAATCTCAGTTTTCTTTAAGTAATCTAGTAAAGATCTTCTTTTACCTACTAGCAATACTAATGAACGCTCTGTGTTATAATCGTGACGATTTTTTTTCAAATGCTCTGTTAAATGGCTAATTCTATAAGTGAATAATGCAATTTGAGCTTCTGGTTTTCCTGTGTTTGTTTTTTCTCCGTGTTTAGCGAAGATTTCTTCTTTAACTTCTTTAGTTAAGTACATTTTAATATCTTTTAAATGATTAGGATGTATAAATACGTATATCGTATTCGGCTGCAAAAGTACACTTTATTTTTAAAGTAACAATATTTTTGGTCATTATTAAGATTTTGCAATGTTCTTTATCATTCCGTCAAAAATAAAAAAATGAAAAGGAATCATACTATACCAATACATTCGACCTAAAATCCCAATAGGTCTAAAAGTTGCAATTTGATGTAAAATGTTGTTTTCATCAATACGAAATTCTAACCAAGCTTCACCAGGCAATTTCATTTCGGCAAAAAGGAGTAATCTTTTTTCTTTTTTATCGGCTAATAAAACACGCCAAAAATCAAGACAATCACCGTTTTCTAAATGTGTTGGGCTTGTTCTACCTCGGCCTAAACCAACTCCTCCAAGGAGTTTGTCAATAACTCCTCTTAACTGCCACATCCAATTTCCGTAATACCAACCTTTTTCTCCTCCAATTGACCATATGTTTTCAAGAATCTGTTCTGGATTGGTAATTTGAATTTTCTTACTAACATTTAAACACCCAAAATTAGGGACTTGTATGTAATTGGAGAAATTATTTTTGAACTCACTACTTGATAAACTATCTTTCCAGCTTGAAATTACTAAGTTTTGTTCTATTTTTTCAAATGCTAATTTAATGGCGTCAACATATGAGATAGGCTTTATAGCCAGTATTTTTTGTAATCGATTATCGTTACAAACGACTTCGACTTTCATACTATCAACTAAATTCATTGCCAATTTGTATGATGTTGAAGTTACAAAATAAAGCCAATATGAAGAAAGTTTAGGAGTCATGATAGGAATGGTCCAAATAGCTAGCGAAACCCCTCTTGTTTTAGCATACAATTGCATCATTTGCTTGTATGTTATAATATTTGGTCCTCCAATATCAAACGATTCATTAAAACATTCTTGTTTATTTTGAACTCCTATTAAATATTGAATTACATCTCGAATGGCTATGGGTTGTGTTTTGGTTAAAACCCATTTTGGAGTTATCATTAAAGGTAGTTTTTCGCATAAATCTCTTATTATTTCAAAGGACGAACTTCCAGAACCTACAATTATTCCCGCTTTGAGTACTGTAAGTTTAGGTTGCCCCGAGTTTAGTATTTTTTCTACATTATTTCTAGAACGCATGTGTTTAGAAAGTTTAGGGTCATTAACAATACCACTCAAATAAATCACCTGTTTGATATTCATTTGATTGGAATATTTGTTGAAGTTTTGCGCAGCAATAGCTTCCATTTTTTCAAATGAATTTGTGGAACTTGACATAGAATGAATTAA
>CANEXR010000258.1 GCA_947443815.1 Flavobacteriaceae bacterium
TATAACCACAGGAGTGCCGTTTTTATTAGTGGCAGCAGATGCTAGAGCCGCAGGTATGGCTGATATTGGTGTTGCTACATCAGCAGATGCCTTTTCTCAGCAATGGAACCCGGCAAAATATGCTTTTGCATTAGATAAGCAGGGACTATCGATAAGTTACACACCTTATTTAACGAGTTTAGTGAATGATATTTCATTAGGTCAATTAACTTATTATAATAAACTTGATGATCGAAGTGCATTTGCAGGAAGTGTTCGTTATTTTAGTTTAGGCGAAATTGAATTAAGAGAAAATGCTACTGACCAAGCTCGAGTTGTAAAACCCTCCGAATTTGCACTTGATTTATCCTATTCTCTGAAGTTAAGCCCTTTATTCTCGATGTCAGTTGGCGGAAGATTTATCAGCTCAAACTTAAACATCACCACCGAAGGACAGAGTAATTCAGCCGCCTCATCATTTGCATTTGACTTATCAGGTTTCTATCAATCAGAAGAAATTGCCTATTCCGATTTTAATGGAAGATGGCGTTGGGGATTTAATTTTCAAAATCTAGGTCCAAAAATTAATTATGATTTAAGCAAATCCGATAATGGATCTAATTTTCTTCCTTCCAATTTAAAAGTAGGAACAGGATTTGATTTTATATTTGATGATTACAATAAAATAGCAGTAAACTTAGAATTCAATAAATTATTAGTTCCTACTCCACAAATACCTGTACCAATAGATTTGAATGGTGACGGTGATACAAATGACCCCCTTGAAAACGGAGTTTCTCAAAATAACACTGATTATAATAAAATAGGATGGGTATCTGGAATATTCAAATCCTTTGGTGATGCCCCAAATGGTTTTAGTGAAGAGCTAAAAGAAATCACTTATGCAGTTGGAGCAGAATATTTATACCAAGACTCATTTGCTATGCGTTTAGGATACTTTCATGAAAGCCCTGAAAAAGGGGCAAGACAATTTTTCTCACTTGGAGCTGGCTTCAAATACACAACTATAAAAGTAGATGTCTCCTACTTGTTCTCTGCATCCAAAGTACAAAATCCTTTAGAAAACACCTTACGCTTTTCTCTTACATTTAATTTTGGAGAAAAATACGACGAATATTAAAAAAAATAAACTAATAATTTTAAAATCCAAATTTCATTAACCCGAAATTTGGATTTTTTTTCTCTAATAAAATAATGAAACAAATTACAATAACAACAAAATTCACCGTTTACGATTCGATTCTAGATTTAGAGATTGATATTCAAAACTTGATGAGAGAAGCAATTGTAGTAAGAAAAAAAGCATACGCTCCTTATTCAAAGTTTAAAGTTGGCACAGCGCTACTTTTAGACAACGGCATTATCATATTAGGATCAAACCAAGAAAATGCCGCCTATCCATCAGGACTTTGCGCAGAAAGGGTTGCTATTTTCCAGGCAGGAGCAATTTACCCTGATGCAAAAATTTTAAAAATGGCAATTACAGCAGCATCAGATGATAATCCAACAACTGAACCAATTCCGCCTTGTGGAGCCTGCAGACAATCGATAGCAGAATATGAAATAAAACAAGACACCCCCATTGAAATCTATTTTATGGGCGAAATTGGTGCCGTTTATAAATCAGACTCCCTAAAAAACCTACTCCCTTTTATGTTTGACAAAAAGTTCTTGTAAAAAAACCCAAAAACTAGCTTATAAATTTTAGTTCTTAGTTGGAATGTCTTATTTTTGCATTTCGCAAATTTGTGGGAGGAAACTATTTTGCGTTATAGGTACCAATTGATAACACAATAACACTTTAGCAAAAGAATTAAATTCAGATGAAAGAAGTTACAAAAGAGGTTTATTTAAAGTGGTATGAAGATATGCTACTTTGGAGAAAGTTTGAAGACAAACTTGCAGCATTATACATACAACAAAAAGTTAGAGGATTTCTACACTTATACAATGGTCAAGAAGCCGTTTTAGCAGGAGCCCTTCATGCTATGGACTTGACAAAAGACAAAATGATTACCGCTTATCGAAATCACGTTCAACCTATTGGTATGGGAGTTGATCCAAGACGTGTAATGGCTGAACTTTTAGGAAAAGTAACAGGTACATCCAAAGGTATGGGTGGGTCGATGCATATTTTCTCCAAAGAACACCGTTTTTATGGTGGTCATGGAATTGTAGGAGGTCAAATTCCTGTAGGAGCTGGATTGGCATTTGCGGATAAATATTTTGAGACTGGCGGGGTTACCATGACCTATTTTGGAGATGGAGCTGCTCGTCAAGGCTCTTTGCACGAAGCTTTCAATATGGCGATGCTATGGAAACTACCAGTAGTTTTTATTGTAGAAAACAATGGTTATGCCATGGGAACATCAGTAGAAAGAACTGCAAACCATACTGATATATGGAAATTAGGATTAGGGTACGAAATGCCTTGCGGTCCTGTAGATGGAATGAATCCCGTAAAAGTTGCTGAAGCAATGACCGAGGCTATTGATAGAGCACGTCGTGGTGACGGACCTACTTTTCTTGAAATGAAAACATACCGATATAGAGGTCACTCCATGTCAGATGCCCAATTATATCGTTCCAAAGACGAAGTAGAAGAATACAAAAAAATAGATCCTATTACCCAAGTTCTTGATGTAATTAAAGATCAAAAGTATGCTACTGAAGAAGAAATCGAAGCTATTGACCAAAAGGTAAAAGATTTAGTGGAAGAATGCGTGAAATTTGCAGAAGAGTCTCCATATCCAGAAATTCAACAATTATACGACGTGGTTTACGCACAAGAAGATTATCCATTTTTACCTCATAAACTTTAAAATCAATTATGGCAACAATTATAACAATGCCTCGTTTGAGCGATACGATGACGGAAGGAACGGTAGCGACTTGGCTAAAAAAAGTAGGTGACAAAATTAGCGAAGGTGATATCCTTGCAGAAATTGAAACAGACAAAGCAACAATGGAATTTGAGTCCTTCAACGAAGGCACATTATTATATATAGGTATCCCTGAGGGAGAAACTGCTCCAGTTGATTCGCTTTTAGCAATCATAGGGAATGAAGGAGAAGATGTTAGTGCTTTAATTGCTGGAGGTTCAGCCCCAGCAACCACAACCGAAGTTGCAACAGCAACCGAAACTAAAGATGAAGTTGCAGCAGCTCCAACTACAACAGCAGCATTACCAAAAGGAGTAATCGTAGTTACCATGCCTCGATTGAGTGATACCATGACGGAAGGAACCGTTGCAACTTGGTTAAAAAAAGTAGGTGATACCGTTTCTGAAGGCGATATTCTTGCAGAAATTGAAACCGACAAAGCAACTATGGAATTTGAGTCTTTCAATGAAGGAACTTTACTATATATAGGAATTCAAGAAGGAAACACTGCAGCTGTTGACAGTCTTTTGGCTATCATTGGACCTGCAGGAACAGATATAACTGGTATTGCTGAAAATTATAAAACTGGAGGAGCTCCTCAAGCATCCGTTACAACTGAAGAAGCTACAAAATCAGCTCCCGCTGAAAAAACAGCAGCACCAATTGTACAAGAAGCTTCAACAGACGGGCAACGAATTTTAGCATCACCATTGGCAAAGAAAATTGCAAGTGACAAAGGAATCCAATTAACGCAAGTAAAAGGTTCTGGAGAAAATGGCCGAATCGTAAAAAGCGATATTGAAAATTTCACACCGCAAGCTACTGCTACAGCAACTACAGCAGCCGTAAAATCAGAAACTGCAACTGTAGCAAAACCATATGTTCCTTCTGGTGAGATTTTCACAGAAGAAATTAAAAATTCGCAAATGCGAAAGATTATTGCCAAACGTTTAGCAGAATCCCTATTTACTGCTCCTCATTACAACTTAGTAATTGAAGTAACTATGGACGATGCAATGAAATCAAGAGCAATCATTAACAGTGTTCCAGACACAAAAGTATCATTCAATGATATGGTTATAAAAGCAAGTGCATTGGCATTGAAAAAACACCCTAAAATCAATTCACAATGGTCAGCAGATGCTATTACCATTAACTACCATGTAAATATTGGTGTTGCTGTTGCTGTTGAAGATGGTTTAGTTGTTCCAGTACTACCTTTTACAGATGGTATGAGCTTATCTCAAATTGGAACAAGTGTAAGAGATCTTGCTGGAAGAGCTAAAAACAAAAAATTATTACCTTCTGAAATGGAAGGA
>CANEXR010000259.1 GCA_947443815.1 Flavobacteriaceae bacterium
CATCAAAAATGACCACTGGATTTTTTCCTCCCAATTCTAATGTTACTTTTTTGAGGTTTTCGGCAGCAATTTTGCCAATATATTTTCCTGTAGAAGTTCCGCCAGTAAAGGCAATTTTATCAATTTTGGTATTACTTATTAAAGCATTTCCCGCAACTGGCCCATCACCCGTTACAATATTAATGACCCCTTTTGGAATGTCTAATTCTGCTATTAACTGTGCCAAAAACAAAGCGGTCAATGGAGTAACTTCGGAGGGTTTTAAAACCACGGTATTTCCAGCAGCAATGGCAGGTCCCAGTTTCCATGCGCACATTAAAAACGGAAAATTCCACGGAATTATTTGCGCACAAACACCAATGGCTTCCCGAGTTACATAACTAAACGAATTACCTGGTACATTCATTGTTTCGCCATGGATTTTGGTAGCTAATCCTGCGTAAAATTCAAAACAAGAAGCCGCATCATCAATGTCGAATTCAGCTTCTCGAATGGGTTTCCCATTATTCTCCACTTCTAATTTCACAAATGCTTCAAAATTATCTCTGATTTTTCCCGCTATTGCAAATAATATTTTCTGACGATCTTGTGCTGTTTTGCATTTCCATTCGTCACCATCAAAAGCAGCTCTTGCAGCAGCTACAGCAGCATTTACGTCTTCGATTTGTGCTTCAGGAACGGTTGCAATTACAGCTTTTGTAGCGGGATTGATAATTGTTCTTGTTTTTCCTGAAACGGAATCTACAAAAGCACCATTAATATACATTTTATACATCATCTTCTTTTTATATTATAATTGTATTTTTTATAATTATCCTTCTAGTATTGAAAGAATTTCTCTTAATTTTTTTATTAAAAAACGAGCATCATTTTCAGTAAAACAAAGTGGGGGTTTTATTTTTAAAATATTGTAATAATCACCAGTTGGGTATATAATAATTCCTTTTTTCTTCATGGCTTCACAAATCAATAATGCTTTGTGGCTATCTGGTTTTCTTGACTTTTTATCTGTTACAATATCAACTCCCAAATACATTGCGTGACCATATACAGCACCAACACAATCGTATTCTAAAATTAATTTTTCAAATTCATTTTTAAGAAATTGACCTACTTTTAATGCATTGTCTTGAAGTTTTTCTTCTTCAATTACCTCCAAGACGGTACTTGCCACTTGACAAGCAACAGCATTTCCTGCATAGGTATTAAAATAAGTATATTTTTTTTTGTAGGCTTCGGCAATTTGCTGTGTTGTAATGACTGCAGCAATTGGATAACCATTACCCATAGGTTTTCCTAAAGTTACAATATCTGGAACAACGCCTTCTTTTTCAAAACCCCAAAAATGAGTTCCCATCCGTCCAAATCCTATTTGAACTTCGTCAGCAATACAAACACCTCCAGCCTCTCTTACCAATTGATATACTTTTTTCAAATACTCTTTAGGCATTTCAACACCACCTCCGGAACCAAGTAATGATTCAGAAATAAAAGCTGCAACACCGCGACCTTGGGATTGAATATGTGCAATCTTATTTGTAACATCATGAGCATATAATTCTGCAACATTGGGTTCATTTTCACGGTATTTACCTCTGTAAATGTTGGGTTGTATCAAGGGATGCGTAAAAGACCTTACACTTTTGGAAGCTGTAGGATTATCCATCAAACAGGTGCTTATTTCGTCAACTGCCGTCGTGTTGCCATGATATTCTCCATCAATAACGATTACATCATTTTGATTTGTATAGCTTCGTGCCAATCGCAAAGCCAAATCATTTGCTTCGCTACCAGTACAAACAAAAAACACAACTTGCAATGAATCAGGAAAATAAGACAGTAGTTTTTCAGCATATTCAATGTTGTTTTTATATAAAAAACGAGCATTTGTATTCAGTTTTCTTAACTGATTTGTTGCTGCTAAAGTAATTTTAGGGTGCGAATGTCCAATATGTGTTACATTATTAATTGCATCAAGATACTTTTGTCCATTTTCGTCAAAAAGATATTGTTTCCAACCTCTTACCAAATTCATTGGTTTTTGATAATAATATTCTTGTGCTTGTTGAATAACGGAGGCTCTCCTTTCCGCTAAATCCAATGAATTATTTTTTTGTAGCGCTACATCTGTTGTCATTCCCAATAAAAAAATAGGATTTTCACCTAATAATTCCCATCCTTTAACCTCACTAGGATGGCAAAAAGCTGGGGCAGTTCCCGATTTATCTATTTGAACATAACAATGGGATGGAAATGGAGATTTTTCATTTTCTAAAGCTACAGTCCCCATAACAGCTCCTGATTTTATCATTTGATTTTCATCAAAAAGCATCTCAATTCCATAGATATTAAGGTAGTAATCCTCCGCTTTAAAGATTGATTTTCGTCCCGTTTGCTTGATGAAAATCAAATCAAATGGAGCAAAAATTGCTGTTTCAAAAGGAGCAAAAACAAAAACACCTAATGAAATGGTTTCTGATTCCAAAGCATTAGCATCAAATGATTGGATTGTCGGCGTTAAGTATTCAGAATATCCATATCCATTATCGAGAATTTTTTCTATATTTTTTTTAAAAACAGCAACATCATTCCATGCACCATCATCATAAACATCCGAAATAGGTGAAATGGCAACTAATGGTAAATACGATGCTTTATCTAATAATAAATGTGTGTTCTTTTTGAGTTTTTCATTCGAAACATTAAAACCACAAGCCTTCTTAAAAAGCGCAGTAGCAAAAGCATTTTTTTCAATCGACAATGCCTTAAATGTATTCAAATCTACTACAGACTGCTTTCTTACATATTCATTATCAGGCTCCAAAGTCAATTGTCGAGCTGAGGCACACACAATTAAAGCAGAACGCAATTGAACTAATGGAAATAGTAATTCCGCTTCTTTTAAGGTAATTGGAGCTATTTGATGATACGCTTTAACTACTTCATAAGCATCAATATAGGGTGTTGAAGTACCCGTGATAACAGACTCTAATACTAAAACTGCTAATTCACCAATTGTCCATGACCAACAAACATCTCCAAAATCAATCAGTCCTTGAACAGTATCACCAGCATCATTCAGAAGAATATTATAGCGTGTTAAATCTGCATGAATAACACTTTTGCGCAAGCTGTCTAAATCTGATGATTGGGATTCCATCGCTTTTACAATGGTTAAAATAGATTCTTTTGTACTGTTATCTTCAACAAATTCTACCCAATTTAGGATTAATTTCGAAGCATTTTGCAAGTCCCATTGAATAGGTCTATCTGCAGCTTCATGCGAAAATGTGGCTAGCTTTTTAGATAAATTACCTGCGAAAATCCCGATATTCATTATTAATTTTTCAGAATGATACGGTACATTAGAAAGCATTTTACCTTCAATAAATTCAAGCACACGCCACCAATGCAATTCATAAAAAAGCATTTCATTTCCAGAACATAAGGCAACTGTTTTTGGAATTTGTTCTGATTGTAAATGCACCAAAACTTTATGCTGAAGATCCAACCAATTTTCAGGAGTTGCTACATTGGCAATTTTTAAAACATACTTTTTCCCTTCCTTAGTTTGCACCAAAAAATTCTGATCTAAATAACTATCTAATGGTTTTAATGTCCCATTAATATGCCAATTGTCATTTAAAACTAATGCTGCTTCCTCAATGGAAAAAGTCGGGCATATTGTTATTGTTTCATCCATACTCCTATTCCCCTTTTATGAATTATAGATTTGAATTAAACTTGGCGAAAAATAAATATTTATTTCTTGTCCAATAACCTTAGTCAACACCACCGAAGAATCCTCCGTTTTGATTATTTTCTGACCTGAGGCAGTAACTAATTTGTATTTTCTGTGATTTCCCACAAAAATAATATCCTCAATTGTTCCCTTTAATGCTATTTTTGATACAGCATCAAAAGAAATATTTTCAGGTCTAATGAATAATAGACCTTGTTTTTCGTTATTTTGATGTTCAAATTCAATTATTTTATCTTCAAAAGAAAATGATTTTTGGTTTTCCGTTTTTACAGCAATCAAATTAGCTTCTCCAATAAAACCTGCTACAAATTTTGTTTTTGGCAAATTATACAAGGTTTGACTATCGGATAATTGTTCGATAATCCCTTGATTCATAACTGCTATTCGGTCTGACATTGTCAAAGCTTCTTCCTGATCATGCGTTACATACAC
>CANEXR010000260.1 GCA_947443815.1 Flavobacteriaceae bacterium
GTAAAGAAAGTACAACAACGGATAGGGCTATTTTTTTGTGAGTTAATCCAGCCCCTAATAGTAAGTGATGCAAATGAGATTTGTCCGCCTCAAAAGGAGAGTTCCCTCTTTTTAATCGCCCCATATAAACACGAATCGAATCTAAAACGGGTATTGAGAAAAAAGCAACAAGTAGTAAAAAAATATAGGCATAGTTATGTTTTTCGCCAATAATTTGTTTTCCCATAAGCTGAATCCCTAATGTGACTAAAATAAATCCTAAAAAAAGAGAGCCAGAATCTCCCATGAAAATTTTATCTTTAGATATATTGAATTTTAAAAAACCAATAATAGCGCCCATGAATGTAACACTTAAGACTCCTAAACAATAATCATTATAATAAATGGAAGCTATCAGAAACATTGTAAAACCTAATAAAGACAATCCTCCTAATAAGCCGTCGATACCATCAATCAGATTAAATGCATTTACAACACCTGTAATTACAACAATAGTCAGTAGGTATTGAGCCCAAATTGCAATTTCATAGATGCCAAATAATCCATAAAAAGAAAATATTCTAATTCCCGACATTGCAATTATTATGGATAATAATAATTGAATGGCTAATTTGTATTTAGGTCTAATGTCATTTTTATCATCAATTATACCCACAATAAGAACTGTAAAAGCAGCACTTAAAATAGACAAATATTCTTCAAAAAAAGAAATTCCGTTTCCTGATATAAAGACAACAATGGCCGCACTAAAAGCTATAGAAACGCCTCCAATGAGCGGAATACTGGTTGTGTGGATTTTTCTGGAATTAGGCTGATCTACCAAATCAATTCTTATGGCAATTCTTCTAATTATAGGGATACACAATAACGTAAGTAATAATGATAATATGCCCAAGGATGAATATTCTAAAAGGATTCTCATAGGTCTCTATTTTTCGTAAAAAAAAGTACTGTTTTGGAAATGCGATAATTGATATTCTTGCAAAATGGATGGATTTAATTTTTGAACTTCTCCCAAAAGGCTGTTTTTTTGATTCATTAATAATGCTTCTTGAATTAACAATTCATACTGACGCGAAATAATTCCCCATGTGTACCTACGAGTTGCAATTTCTTTCATTACGGTACGCATGTTTTCTAATTTATTAACAGAAATAGTGTTTAAATGATAAATTAGATTTTCTGGAGTTTCAAAATACAATGCCTTGTTTTCGGTGGTTGTTTTATTATAAGAAACATCAAATGCCATAATTGGGAGGCTCAAAAACATAGCTTCCACTAAGGAAGGATTTGTTCCTCCAGCGGAATGACCATGAATATAAACAGCAGCATTTCCTCTTAATAAATCAATTTCTCTTTGATTATATATTGGATCAAAGAGGAAAAAATTTTTCAGATTTTTATAACTTTCTTTCAAGTTTTTGCCATAATCACTATTATCCCAATTGCCCACAATAATCAAATTTATTTTAGAATATTTTTTGAAAGCTTCTAACACTAAATGAACATTATTTTCAGGCTCTATTCGGCACACTTTTATAGCATAATTATGTTTTAAAAAGGGGTATTTTTTTAAATCATCACTGTTTGGCTTTACCGCCATGGTGTGATCTGCGCCATATTCAATTACCCGACTTAAAGTTTCATAACGAAGTGCTGTGTAGTCTTGAATCGATTCATTATCAGAAATATCAATATGAGAAAATTTTACAGCAATTTTTTCTGCCCACCACAAATACAATTTTGCTAGTAAAGGCCATTTATCTCTTTTCCATTCCACACCATCTATTGAAATTATAATTTTTTTATTGGTAAAAAATCGAATAAAAGGTAAAATCCATGCTCCAGCAACACCCAAAATTAATAGTACATCATTATTTTTTAGTGCGTGGAGTATTGAAATAGTATCATACGGAATACTTTGAACTCCATTTGCTTGCAAAGGAATATATTTTAGAGCTGCGCCTTTATATGTTTTAACCCGTTCTTCTTTTGAATATTTTTTTTTAGAACAATAAACTGTAAAATCATATTTTACAGATAAATGGGTTATCAAATGTTCTGCAAGTGTTTCAAAACCGCCATATTTAGCTGGTAATCCCACAGTTCCTATTATTGCAACTCTATCTTTTTCCATGGTATCTATCTTTTATATTGATATGCCAAAAATCATACTTCTTTTATAAGTAGTTGAAATTCATTATTTTAATATTTTTAATATAAATTTAATTTCCATATATTGGAAAAATAATTCTTAATTGGAAATAATTCGGATTGATTCTTTTTCGAAATAGTCTTCGTCAAAAAACTTACTTTTTGTAATAGCGCTTAAACTCATTTTTTGGTATAACAATGGATTCTCAAGTAATTCCTCTATTTTTAGCGAGATAAGATCTAATTCCTGACTATCAACCAAAAAACCATTTTCCTGATTTTCTACTAATTCAGTAACTCCACCAATAGGAGGAACAATTGTTGGTAATCCATAAGTCATAGCTTCTAGAATTGTAAGTCCAAAGGTTTCAGTACATAATTTTGTCAGGGTAAGATTGAGTACAATACTTGCCTCTTGATACAATTGATGTACTTCTTTTTGGGTTGGACAAATCACTAAGTTTGTGGGTAATATTTCCTTTTTAAAATGATTATCTATTTCATTAGAAGTTGCATTTAAAACTAATTTGAAATGGTATTTGGGATTTATGCGAGCTAGTTTTACAAATTGATTAATTCCTTTATACACTTTCATGGAACTTATCATCAAAATAAGTTTAGCTTCTTTTTTTTCATTCAAATGGATTTCAGCTTTTTTTCTAAAATCGTTTTCTATAACATTGTAGAGGATGCTTTTATTTATTTTTAAGTTTTCCTGTTTGGCTAAAAAATTAGAAACGTAAACCACATCAGTAGCACAATATTGAACAACTCCAAAAAGAAATGTATTCAAAATTTTAGGTTTCATACCTGTTTCATGAAGGTGATAAATGACTTTACATCCAATTATTTTCCCTATAATTCCAGCCCCAAAAGGAAGTACCGTATTGATGTACAAAACATCTTTTTTAGTTAATAAAAAGACTAGTTTTAGAGACAAAAAGAATTGACTAATTCCAAGACAAAACAATCTAATGATGGGATTTTTAGCAAATCGGTACCAATAAAAATGATTTTTAACACCTGAAATATTAGATAAAAAACCGGTTCCACCGCAAGTATATAAATGTGTTTCAATATTATTTTTGGTCCAGCCTTTGAGTAATTGCATCAATACTTTAGGACTTCCACTATAATTATTTAAAAGGTGAACCGCTATTATTCTCATCTTATAATTGATTGTATATTGTTTTCAAAAAATCACCTCTACTATCCCAAGAAAACTTATTTAAATACTGTTTTCGGGCTTCAATACTCATTTGAAGTAAAGTGTTTTTATCAAAATATAATTTTGAAAGGGCTTCTTTTAGTTCAGAAATTGTTTGGTTGTAATTCAATTGCGATACGGCAAAACCACACTTAGAATTAATAAATTCTCCAGGTCCTTCATTATTTAAACAAACTACAGGCAAACCAAATGATAGTGCTTCGGCTACAACCATTCCAGCTCCTTCATGAGATGGAAACAGAAACACTGAAGATACCTCATACAGTTTCATTAATTCTAGACGATCAATCCATTCAATGATTGCTACATAAGGTTCTATCTGTTTTTGGGCAATGATGGTTTTATAAAATTCTTTCTCAGGACCAGTTCCTACCAATGTAAGTTTACAATGTACGCGATCTTCTACTGGAAGCGAATGAATAAAACCAGCAAAAGAAAGCAATGTTAAATCAAATCCTTTTAATGGAACAAAGCGACCTACACTAATAACTTTAAAACCTTTTTTTTCTGTTTTAGATTCCGAGAAATTATCTTCGGTGGCAACTGATGGAACTATTGAAAAAGCAGCTTTATCTATTTTTAGAACTGAGGCTACACCAGAGTTCATCCCTAAAATATGTGTTGCATTTGTAACTGTTTTTTGTAGTGAAGGGGAAAAATTCCAAAAACAGTTTTTAATCCACCAAGTTACTTTATCTTGGAGCAAATACTTCCAGGGATAAGGTTTTAAAAACGGTTTCGGAATTTCGGGATGATGTCCAATTGGTCCCCAAACCATTGGGGTGTTTAATTTCCATAA
>CANEXR010000261.1 GCA_947443815.1 Flavobacteriaceae bacterium
CAATTCAATGCAACACCAATCAAAACAGAAAATTTCCAATGGGATATTTTTGTAAACTGGTCTAAAAATGAAAATAAAGTTACCAAACTTGCTGAAGGAATTGAAAATTTAGAATTAAATAGATTTCAAGGTGGTGTAACTCTTAATGCAACTGTAGGTCAACCTTATGGAGTAATTAAAGGAACAGATTTTACCTACTATGACCCAAATTTTGTTCCAAGTTACCCAGGTGAAGTGAATAAAAATGGACCAAGAATAGTTGGTGCAAACGGTCGTTATGTAATAAATGCATCTACTAATAATAATATTGGTAATGTTAATCCAGATTGGATTGGTGGAGTTCGTAATAAATTTACTTATAAAAATTTATCTTTTGGTTTTTTAATTGACATGAAACAAGGTGGTGATATATTCTCATTAGACCAATCTTATGGTTTAGCTACAGGTTTGTATGATATAACTGCTGGAAATAATGAATTAGGAAATCCAATTAGAAATACTATTGCCAATGGTGGTGGTGTGATTTTACCTGGTGTTAAAGCTGATGGTACTCCTAATACTGTTAGAACGCCTGGTCCTAACGCATATGGTAATGTATCTGGTTACAGAAGAGCACCAAATAAAGCTTTTGTTTATGATGCCTCATTCATAAAATTAAGAGAAGTAAACATTACATATAGTTTCCCTACTGAAATGGTTTCGAAATTAAAACTTACCGCTATGACGTTTAGCATCGTTGGTTCTAATTTATGGATTATTCATAAAAATCTTCCGTATGCTGATCCTGAAAGTGGTTTAAGCGGTAGTGCTTTATCAACTGGTTACTCTGCAGGATCATTACCAACAACAAAAAACATTGGTGGTAACATAACATTTAAATTTTAAATTATGAAAAAGATAGTATTATTAATAGCATTTATTGCTCTGAGCATATCGTCTTGTACTGATGATATTACAGGCTTAAATGAGGATACAAAAAACCCAACTACAACAAAACCAGAGTTTTTGTTTACAAATGCTCAAAAAACGTTAGTAGACCAAATGGTAAATACATCTGTTAATTCAAATGTGTTTCGATTGTTTTCCCAATATTGGACAGAAACAACCTATCCAGATGAAAGTCAATATGACATCACAACGAGAACTATTCCTGACAGACATTTCAGAATTTTATACAGAGATGTTTTAAGAGATTTAAAAGAATCTAAAATGTTATTAGATAAAGAAGTTCCTGTAACACCTGAGGCAACTGCAATCCTAAAAAACAAAAAAGCATTAATAGAAATATTATCTGTTTACAGTTATAGTGTTTTAGTAGATACTTTTGGTGATGTCCCTTATTCAGAATCTTTAGATGTTGAATTGTATCCTTTACCTAAATATGATGATGCAAAAACAATTTACATTGACTTAATTTCAAGATTAACAGCGGCTTCTAGTTCAATGTCATCGGATTCTGAAAGTTTTGGTGATGCAGATCTTATTTATGCAGGAGATGCAGCAAAATGGAAAAAATTTGCAAATTCATTGAAGTTAAGATTAGCAGTAAACATGGCAGATGTAGATCTTCCTTATGCAACAACTCAAATAACAGCTGCGGTTGCTGCAGGTTTAATTGGTAGCAATTCTGACAATACAAACCTTAATTATCTTGCCTTACAACCAAATGCAAATCCATTATATGCTGATTTAGTAGTTAGTGGTAGAAATGATTTTGTTGTAGCCAATACCTTGGTAGATAAAATGAATGCTTTATCTGACCCTAGGAGAGCTAAATATTTTGATTACAAAACTGGTACTACTACATATGTAGGAGGTATTTATGGTAGTTCAAATAACTTTGCTGCTTTTTCTCATATTTCAGCAACTATCGCAAATCCAACTTTTGCTGGTACACTGTTTGATTATACAGAAGTTGAATTTTTGCTAGCTGAAGCAGCTGCAAGAGGAATATCTGTAGGTGGAACTGCCGCTTCACACTATAATGCAGCAATTTCTGCTTCAATGGAAAATTGGGGTGTTAGTCCTGCAGATGCTGCAACTTATTTAGCACAATCAAATGTTATTTATGATGCTTCAAATTGGAAGAAAAGTATCGGTGAGCAAGCTTGGTTAGGTTTATATAACAGAGGATTTGAAGCATGGACTTCTTACAGAAGATTAGATTATCCAGCACTTATGGCTCCTCCTGTTACTTACAACAACCTAACAGAAGTTCCTAAAAGATATTCATATCCATCTTTTGAACAAACATTAAACGCTACTAATTATACAGCCGCTTCAACAGCTATTGGTGGTGACAAATTAACAACAAAAGTATTTTGGGATAAATTCTAATTATCTACAAATAATTATATTAAAACCATCAGCAAATGCTGATGGTTTTTTTTTATATCTTTGCGCCATGGAAAAAGAACACCAAATATTCGGAATACGAGCTATTATTGAAGCCATACAATCTGGCGCAGCGGTTGATAAAGTATTTATACAAAAAGAAATTTCAGGAGAGTTAATGAAGGACTTGATGAAAGTCATGAAACGAGCAAATGTAAATTTCTCTTATGTTCCTGTAGAAAAACTAAATCGTTTAACACCAAACAATCACCAAGGAGCTGTAGCAAGTATCTCCCCTATCGGGTTTATTGAATTAGAACATTTAGTTGATGCTACTGTAGCTTCTGGTAAAGTGCCATTATTCTTAATTTTGGATCAAATTTCAGACGCTCGGAATTTTGGAGCGATAATCAGAACCGCTGAATGTACAGGTGTTAATGGAATTATTGTTCAAAAAGCTGGTTCAGCTCCTGTAAATGGAGATACGGTAAAGACTTCAGCAGGCGCTGTATTCAATGTGCCTATCTGTAAAGTAGAACATATTAAAGATGCTATTTTTTATTTGCAGGGTTCTGGTATAAAAACTGTTGCAGCTACTGAAAAAACAGATCAAACTATTTATGATGTTTCTCTTAATGAACCAGTAGCCATAATTATGGGATCTGAGGATAGAGGTATAAACCCTTCTGTTCTTAAAATTGTAGATGAAAAAGCAAAATTACCTATGTTTGGTTCCATTGGTTCTTTGAACGTTTCTGTAGCATGTGGTGCCTTTTTATATGAAGCTGTACGTCAAAGAAAATAAAAAATTATTTTAGATCTAAAAAAATGAATTGAAATTACGATTTTGATTCATTTTTTTTGTTTTCAATAAACTCATAATTAACAGGCATATTGGAAAAATAAAAATGGGAGGCTTCGGGTTCCGGTTCTTCTTTTGGAATATTCACAAAGTTTCCGTTTTCATCAAATCTTTGCATGAATTTATCTTCGCTTGGGTTGAATTCTGGATGCTCCCAATTGTATTTTATGACTCTTTGATATTCTGGGGTTTTGAATAAAATTGCTAAACTAAAACCTACTATTAGCCCTGCTAAATGTCCTTCCCAAGAAACAGTTTCGTCTACTTTTGGAAAAACATACCAAAGCATTCCTCCATAAACTACAATAACGGCAAGAGAAAGAGCAACTAAACGGTAATATTTTGTCATTATTCCTTTAAAAAAAATAAAACTTACCAAGACATATACTAATCCGCTAGCACCGATATGGTAATTATCTCTACCAATAATCCAAGTAATTAATCCCGAAAAAAGGATTCCATATCCAATTACGGCAACTGTTTGTTTAGGATAGAAAAAACGCAGTGCTGCTAATAGGATTAACAAAGGAATTGAATTATTGTATAAATGTTCTATATTGGAATGTATGAAAGGACTAAAAACAATGCCTTGCAAGCCAGAAAATGTTCTAGGAAAAATTCCGTTTTCGATAAAGTCAAAATCATATTTGATTTGTAGCCAAAAAATAAACCAAAGCAACAGCACAAAAAAGAGCGGAAGTCCAAGAACTGAATTGGTATATTTAAATTGGTTGTCCATTTTATTTTGGGTTTGTACGGTTCATCATTTGCTATTTTTTAGGAATCAAAAATTTAACCAAAGCTAAATTTATGCTATTTTGTCATAAAAAAGAGTTTTAGGAATGCAGGATAGCCTAGCCCAGATCGAAATGGAAAGCCCGGAGCCAGAGTAACTCCTTTTTTCTTGACAGAAAAGAGCGACCA
>CANEXR010000262.1 GCA_947443815.1 Flavobacteriaceae bacterium
AAAATGGAATGTCTATTCACAGACCTGCACCAAAATTCGAAGATTTATCAACTTCATCAGAAGTTTTATTCACAGGTATTAAAGTAATCGATTTGATTGAGCCTTACGCAAAAGGAGGGAAAATTGGATTGTTTGGTGGTGCTGGTGTTGGTAAAACAGTATTGATTCAAGAGTTGATTAACAATATTGCAAAAGGTCACGGTGGACTTTCTGTATTTGCAGGTGTAGGAGAAAGAACACGTGAAGGGAATGACTTACTTCGTGAGATGTTAGAGTCAGGAATTATAAAATACGGAGAGGAATTCATGCACTCTATGGAAAATGGAGGATGGGATTTGTCTAAAGTAGATATGCCAGGAATGAGAGAGTCTAAAGCAACTTTCGTTTTCGGTCAAATGAATGAGCCTCCAGGAGCTCGTGCTCGTGTAGCACTTTCTGGATTGTCTATTGCAGAATATTTCCGTGATGGTGCAGGTTCTGATCAAGGGAAAGATGTATTGTTCTTTGTGGATAATATCTTCCGTTTTACACAAGCAGGTTCTGAGGTTTCGGCACTTTTAGGTCGTATGCCATCAGCAGTAGGGTACCAACCAACATTAGCAACCGAAATGGGAGCGATGCAAGAGCGTATCACCTCAACAAACAAAGGTTCTATCACATCAGTACAAGCAGTTTACGTGCCTGCAGATGATTTAACCGATCCAGCACCAGCAACAACTTTTGCGCACTTAGATGCTACTACAGTATTGTCTCGTAAAATTGCAGAACTTGGAATTTATCCAGCGGTTGACCCGTTAGATTCTACTTCAAGAATTTTGACCCCTCAAATTTTAGGAAACGAGCATTATGACTGTGCTCAAAGAGTAAAAGAAATTCTACAAAAATACAAACAATTACAAGATATCATTGCGATTCTTGGTATGGAAGAATTATCTGAAGAAGATAAATTATCTGTTTCAAGAGCACGTCGTGTACAACGTTTCTTATCACAACCTTTCCATGTTGCAGAGCAATTTACAGGATTAAAAGGTGTTTTAGTTGACATTAAAGACACTATCAAAGGATTTAACATGATTATTGATGGAGAATTAGATCACTTGCCAGAAGCCGCTTTCAACCTTAAAGGAACTATTGAAGACGCTATCGAAGCAGGAGAAAAAATGTTGGCAGAAGCGTAATTGGTTGTTAGTTGTTAGTTGTTAGTTGTAATAAAACAACCATCAACCATCAACCATCAACTATTAACTAAAAAAAATTATGATTTTAGAAATAGTATCACCAGAAGCAAAATTATTTTCAGGCGAAATCACTTCAATCTCACTTCCAGGTGTAGATGGAGAATTTCAAATTTTGAATAATCACGCACCAATTGTTTCCTTACTCAAAAAAGGAACTGTAAAAATTGCAGCACCAAGTTTTGAGATTTCAAAAGAAACTATTGGAAAATTCACAAAAGTAAATGACCAACTTTATACACTATCCGTTGATTCAGGAACGATTGAAATGAAAGACAATAAAGTAATTCTTTTAGCAGATTAAAAGAATTTTCAATACACCAAAAACGCCTAGCAAATCAAATTGTTAGGCGTTTTTTTTGTACATATTTTTTTAGTAAAACAAATTCTAAAATCTAAAAAGGGTAATTCTGACTCGTTTCTAAGCCATCCCATCCCCTATGCAACTCTTGTATATTCAGAATTAATAAACTGCCCTTGGGTGTGACCCCATTAATAAAAAGGGCCTTCTCAACCTAACAGCTCAGATGGCCCTTTTTTTAATGCGGTCGGGCTATCCGCAGTACTTCGGTACTTGCTCCTATCCCTCACACAGAAACAGTAGATGCTCCACATTGATTGCCAAATTCCTACTTCCTGTTTTTAAAACTACACTTAAAAACGAGGTCTTTTACTCAAAACCTGCTGCAAAAAATGCCTAGACAAAGTACCATCGCAGAAAATAATTCTCTAAAAATATTTGACAATAAGCCATTATAAATTTTGTGAAATAAATTCGTATATTTCACAAAAAACAGCGATGAAAAAAATACTATTAATAGCCCTTGTTTTAGTTTCAATATACAGTACCGTAAATGCCCAACAAGCTCACCCAAAACAATTGCTTCGTCACGTAGTTATGTTTGGATGGAAAGAGGGAACGGATGCTGCATACATCTCCAAAGTTGTAACCGCTTTGAATGATTTGAAGCATAAAATCCCAGTAATCAAATCCTTTGAATGGGGGACTAATAACAGTCCTGAAAACCTAAATAATGGATTGACACATTGTTTTATACTAACATTTAGTAGCGAAGCAGATAGAGATGCCTATTTAATACATCCAGATCACAAAGCGTTTGTTGCTATTTTAAATCCCGCACCAGACAAAATTACGGTGGTTGATTATTGGGCAAACGAATAATACATCAATATAGACACTTTTCAAAAAACTAATTGTATCCACAACCTCATACAAAAACCAATACTAATGGAAGAATCAACAGTTGAAAAATCAAGTTTTATTGAAATTCCAACCAAAAAAATTTACAAACAAAGAGCTATTTCAGTAGGTACTTTTTTAGGAGGACCATTAGTTGCAGGCTATTTTATAGCTGAAAATTTCAAAGCTTTTGACGAAAATGAAAAAGCCAAAAAGACTTGGATTATCGCAATAGTAGTAACAGTATTTGTTTTTGGAACTGCCTTTTTAATTCCTGATGATGTGACTATTCCCAATCAAATAATCCCAATACTTTATACTGGAATTGCATATTATATGGCCCAATATTTTCAAGGAGAAAAAATAAAAGAACATATTGAAAATGGAGGTGTTTACTTTAATTGGTGGCGAACCATTGGAGTTGGTTTTATTGGACTTTTTATTACAATTTTGGCTGCAATAAGTATTTTTATTTTGTTGGATTTGGCTAAAGCGTAATAAATCTGAAAACAATAGGATGATTTGAATGATGGAATTGCCTTTCTTCAAAAAGACTCCATAAAATGCAACTTGATGGCATTACTCTTTATGAATAAAAGCAGAAAGCCTTTCATTTAGGGCATATCCAATTGATATAGTGTTTCAAATTATCGCAAATGTAAAACCAACTTCCCCTTCAGCCTAAAACCAAAATTGCTAGTAGATTGTGTTGTACTCCGGTTCCGTTCAATAGGATTTTCATTGTTGGTGCTGCGCACGCAACGAAAATCTAGCGGTTAGCGGTTGTATTTTCTTGTTAGGTTGTCTTCATCCGAATCAGTTTTTATAATAATTTCATTCTTCGTCACCGTGTCAATTACGATACAGTTTCTTAATCCACCAGTGTGAGTACATTCTAAATTATCAAAATCGGTTATTATTTTTTCTTTATTATTTTTGATGTCAAGCAATATCAATTTTTCGTTTTTCTCGTGTTCATTTTTTATATAAAGTAACACTTTTTCAATTTCATTTTGGCCAACTAAAACACCAGTAGTTATTACTTTTCCATTTTCCTTATCAATAAGTTGTATTTCGTGAGGATTTCCAGAACCAAATGATTGAACAAATAGAAAAGTTTCTCCAAAATCAGCGCCAATATAGCCCAAGTTTTTATGCAACATTGGAAAACTTGTTTCACTAATTTGTTTTATATCTTTTTTCCCATTTACTAAAGTTAAACTTTGTAAAGTTTCATTTTCAATTGTGTCTTTATAAACTCGATAAGATAAATGAAAACCATTTTTTAGTATTGTATCAAAATCATAAGGCTCAATTTCTGATTTTTTCAGTTCTTCAATTCTAAGTGTTTGTTTTAGGCTTATATTTTTAGCGATAGGATTTTTATTATTAGAAAAATTTATGACTTCTGATTTCTTTTTTGCACAAGAAATTAGAATTGAAAATAGTAATAATGCAAAGGTCTTTTTTCTCATTTTTTTTAATATAACCGCCAATGTCAGTCTGTGAAAAAACCTCCGTTTGTATACCTTCAAATATAATAAAATACTGATATAAAAACAGGATTTTTCGTATTTTTAGGCATGTAATACATTTCGGGAATTTCGCACCACCAAATGCATTTTCTAGTTTGGAAAACACAAGAAAACCAAACAGAAACTACCCCAAAAAAAAGAGGACTAT
>CANEXR010000263.1 GCA_947443815.1 Flavobacteriaceae bacterium
GCAAAAATTAGAAAAAGAGGAAGGGAAAAAGGGATTAGAAATGCGCTAATAATTAAAGAAGAAACTGTTTTTGAAGTGTTTTGGAACGAAATTTTGATTCCTAATTTAGAAGCAAGACATCAGGCAAAACCAGTTCATTCTTTAGAAGAAATTCTAAAATTGAAAGCCTTGTTTCCAACGAATATTAGGCAATTTAATGTCTATCATAAAAATAAAATCGTAGCAGGAACCACAGTTTTCGAAACCGATACTGTTGCACATTGTCAATACATTTCCAAATATGAAAAAGAAGAAAACTTGGGAAGTCTTGATTTTTTATATCACTTTTTGATACAAGACGTTTTTAGCAACAAACGCTTTTTTGATTTTGGAATTTCAAATGAAGAACAAAGCAAAAAATTGAATAGTGGATTGTCTTATTGGAAAGAAAGTTTTGGAGCCAGCACTATAGTTCATGATTTTTATGAAGTAGAAACGGAAAAATATACCCTGTTAGATGCTGTTTTGATATGATACAATTTCTAGATTTAAAAAAAATAAATACACCCTATGAAACTGCTTTTCAAGAAAAATTGAAGTTGGTTTTGGAACAAGGATGGTATATTTTAGGTAGTGAAGTGATGGAGTTTGAAGCTCGTTTTGCAAGCTTTTGTAATGCTAAATACTGCATTGGAACAGGAAATGGTTTGGATGCATTAGTCCTTATATTTAAAGGCTATATTCAACTTGGAAAATTACAAAAAGGGGATGAGGTTATCGTTCCGGCAAATACCTATATTGCTAGTATTTTGGCTATTTTACAAGCGGATTTAATTCCTGTTTTGGTGGAGCCAAAGTTGGAAACGTATACCATTAATCCCGATTTAATTCAAGAGAAAATTACTTCAAAAACCAAGGCAATTCTGGCGGTTCATTTGTATGGACAGTTAGCAGAAATGAATTCGATTAATGAAATTGCCAGTCAGCATAATCTCCTCGTAGTTCAAGATGCTGCGCAAGCTCACGGTGCTATTGATAATAAAAAAAGGACTGTCAAAAGCCCGGAATTATGTGCTGCTTATAGTTTTTATCCCGCCAAAAATTTAGGCGCATTAGGTGATGGAGGAGCAGTTGTTACAGATGATGCTGAATTGGCCAAAACAATCCATTTGTTGCGAAATTACGGTTCTGAAACGAAATACTACAATGATTTAATAGGTGTGAATTCTAGACTTGACGAGTTGCAAGCCGCATTTTTGAATGTGAAATTACCGTATTTAAATACCGAAAATGAGCAACGAAGAACGATTGCAAAACGCTATTTAACAGAAATTAAAAACGAAAAAATAAGATTGCCTAATTGGGACTTATCGGAGAATCACGTTTTTCATTTGTTTGTTATTCGCACCCCAAATAGAGACGAATTACAAGCATATTTACAACAAAACGGTATCGAAACCATGATTCATTATCCCGTTCCGCCCCACCAACAAAAAGCTTTGTCCTACCTGCATCATTTATCGTTTCCTATTACGGAAAAAATTCATCAGGAATGTCTAAGTTTGCCCATGAACCCAGTTTTGACCTCTGCAGAAGTTGATTGTATTGTTGCAGTTTTAAATGACTATTAAATGGAACAAGACTTTTTGATTACCATTTTCATCCCCGTTTTTAATGGCGAAAAATATCTAGAAGAAACACTTTTAACCATTCAGAAACAAACCTATAAGAATATTGAAATTTTATTGGTGGATGATAGTTCTACAGATAACAGCCTAAATATAATTCACAAATTTGTAAATAAAGATTCCAGATTTAAAATGTATCAAAAAGCGAATGGTGGTATGACAGCTTTTTCGTGGAACTTTATTTTGCCAAAAATAACAAGTGATTTTATTTTTTATTCTTCTCAAGATGATTTATTCTCTGAAGATCTTATTTATAAAATGGTTGAAAAACAAAAAGAAACAAATGCGGAAACAATTATACCTGACATGGAATTTTATGTTTCAGAAAAAAACAATAATAAAAAAATCATTGGGCTAAATGGCAAAAGAGAAGTTGTTTTAAGTGGTAAACAAGCTTTTATTGAATCATTAACATGGAATATTCATGGATTTATACTAAGTTCGAAAAAACTATTCGAAAATGAAATTTATCCTGAAGATGCCTTTGATAGCGATGATTTTATGACTAGAAAAATTTTGTTTAAAAGTAATAAGGTGGCTTTCTCTGAAGGAATGTTTTTTTATAGACAAGACAATCTGGATGCTATTACTAAAACGTCTAGTAAGCACTCTTTTTATACTTTAAATACTGCTAAAAGAAGTTATGAATTTCTTGAGGAAAATAAATTTAATCAAAAAATTATACTATTAGCACAATTTAATCTGTATCGAAAAACAATAAAATATTTTGCCTTATATTACCTTTTTTCTTTTAAGTCTTGTGCTGATAAAAATGAAATTAAAAGCTTTTTAAATACATTTAAAAATGAAACTATTTCAAGTGATTCTCTTTTAACACGTATCAAATTTTCAGAAGAAAAATTAAGGTTTAAATGGAAAATGTTATATTTAATTTGCAAATTTTCTTTTTTATATAAAATAGCTGTTGGAGTTGAAATAATAAGATCAGTAGGAGGTATAAATCGTTTAAAATAAGCTTTTTAGAATATAAATTAATGAACTTAATCAAAAAAATAAAAGCATCAGAATTAATTAAAATTACATCTCTTAATAGTTTGAGTGTAATTTTAAAATTAGGAATTGGATTAATAACATCCAAAGTTATTGCTACTTATATAGGTTCAAGTGGGTTAGCATTGGTTGGGAATTTCAGAAATTTTGTAGGTACTTTTGAAACTATTTCAACTCTAGGATCCCAAAACGGGATTGTAAAATATATTGCAGAACAAAGAGAGCAAGAATCTGAATTAAAAAAGCACATATCCACCGTTTTTATAAGTGTATTGGCAGTTTCGATTTTGCTAAGCTTACTATTGTTTTTTGGTTCTGCTTATTGGAATAAAATTATTTTTGGAGCTAATTATGATTTTGGTTTTGTGTTCAAAGCTTTTAGTTTTGCCTTGCCTTGGTATGCTTTATCAATAGTTTTAGTTGGTATAATAAATGGTTTGGGAAAATACAATAGTGTTATTTATATCACTATAATAGGTAATTTTATAGGGCTTTTTGTTTCGGTTTTGTTTATTTATAATTATCAAACTACGGGTGCTTTGTTAGGTATCATCACTACACCATCATTGTTGTTTTTGGTTTCTTTTTATTATATCAACAAAGAAATTTCATTGTTGAACTGTGTGCGATTTCAATTTTTTGATATCAATATCATTAAAAAATTTTCGGATTATTTTCTAATGGCCTTAGTTTCGAGTATTGTTGGCTCAATAGTTCTTCTTGCTATCCGAAAAAATATTATTACGAGTGTTGGCCTTAAAGAAGCTGGATATTGGGAGGCAATTACCCGAATTTCGTCTTATTATTTGCTGTTTGTCTCTTCCATTTTAACCCTTTATTTTTTACCAAAATTAGCTATTGCAAAAGATAATCTAGAGACTAAGAAAGTATTTTGGAGTTTTTACAAAACTATTTTTCCCTTCTTTATTGTTGGTGTAACATTACTTTATTATACTCGTTTTTTAATTGTAAAAATTTTATTTACCAATGAGTTTTTACCAGTGACTACTTTGTTTTTTTGGCAATTATTAGGAGATTTATTAAAAATGGCTTCTTGGATTTTAGGGTATCAATTTTTTGCAAAAAAAATGACTTTGGCTTTTATAGTTACAGAGTTGTTTTCACATTGTATAATGTTTATTAGTAGTAGTTATTTGGTTCGTTTATTCGGATTGGAAGGAGTTGTTATGGCGCATACTATGACATATTTTGTTTATTTGATTGTTTTGGTAGTTTACTTTAGGAAAAGCTTGTTTTAAAATCGATTTATTTTATCACTTAATTCCCGAATTATGTCTTAAAAAGATACTATCTTAATGATTGATGAATGAGAATTATAGAATATCCTCCTAGTCCAAGCATTTGGTAACATTTGCAATACCAACAACAAAGTAATTATCTATTTCATTATCAAATGCAAATCAAAGAAAA
>CANEXR010000264.1 GCA_947443815.1 Flavobacteriaceae bacterium
GCAATTGGAAATAAACTATGAAGGAATCGTAATACCGAGACCTCATTATTGGGGAGGTTTTTTAGTTGTTCCTGTAGAAGTTGAATTCTGGCAAGGTAGACCTAATCGGTTACATGATAGAATACGCTACACAATTCAGCAAGATTACTCATGGCACATTAATCGATTAGCTCCATAATGTAAGAAAAATATAGTATTAAATAATTTATTAATGTATTTCATCGATTTTATTGTGTTTTAAACGATAATAATTTTATATTTACATAAGAATTAAATAGATAGTTAGTTTTTTTGGTTGAAATAGTTTTAAAGAATTTGCCCCACATCTACTTTAAATTTACCTGCTAATTGTAAAAAGGATTATTACTTTGCAAACAAAGTAATAATCCTTTTTTAATTTTAGCCTAGGAAGATTTCGAAAAACAAAGATGTTTTACATGCAATAATTCTATTTTAATTACACGTTATCAGTTGCTAAGGATGTTTATCTTGAAAATTATTACTATTGTTTTAAATTTTTTAAAATAAATTGCTGTGAATATATAAAGATTGGCCTCATATATATTATCAATCTATTAAAAGTATTAGTTCTATTTTTTATAAGATTTAATAGCAGTATTTTTTTAACAAGTTATTTTTTTATTAAAAAGTAAGAAAATTATTTATATAATAATAAAAATGATGTATTTCATCGATTATATTTGTTATTTAAACGATAAAATATGTAAATTAGACTTATAAATTAAAACATATTGTATTGAAATAACCTTAAAGAGTTTGCCCCACAATCTACTTTAAACTTAATCTACTAATATTATGAAATCATCATTACTTCGTGCTTTATTGCTCGTGGCAACTGTATGCACAATGACTTCTTGCTCTTCAGATGAGTCTGTGAGTAATACACCAGATGCTACTATACAAAAAGTTACTAGTTATACATACAACGCATCTGAATTGGAAGCTATGGATTTGATAAATGCTTATAGAGTAAGTATTGGATTAAATGCATTGGAAAAAATTAATCACATTTCATATAAATCCGCAGAACATGATAATTATATGATTGCAAATAATGTTGTTAATCATAATGATTTTGTGGCTCGCTCAGAAAACATTATTAAAGTTTTAGGCGCAAAAACTGTAAGTGAAAATATTGCTTACAATTATGGTACTTCTAAGGCAGCATTTGATGCTTGGCTAAAAAGCCCCGGTCATAAAGAAAATATAGAAGGGGATTTTACACATTTTGGAATAGCTATTAAAGAGAATCCTGCAAATGGTAAAAAATATTACACAAATATTTTTGTTAAAATATAGATATTTTTAACTGATACATACAAGTAAGGGCTGCATATTTTGCAGCCCTTACTGTTTTTAAGTTGTTTAATTATTATAACATTTTAGATGAGACAACCAACTTTTTTTGAACATATTTGATTTTTTTTAGTTCTTTGATTGCCCTTTTTTGGATTATATTTAAAATATTTTAACTATAGTGCCATAATTATAAATTCACTTCTTCTGTTTAGTTGGTGTTCTTCTTCAGAACATTTCACACCATCTGCGCACTTGTTTATGAGTTGTGTTTCTCCATATCCTTTACTAGATAATCGATCTGGACTTATACCGTTTTTTACTAACCATTTTAAGGTTGCGTCCGCTCTTCTTTCGGATAATAGTTCATTATATTTAAATGTTTGTCTGCTATCCGTATGAGAACGTATATCAAGTTTCATATTTGGATTATGTTCTAGTACATCTAATATTTTTTCTAAGTCGAGAGCTGCTTCAGAACGAATATTGTATTTATCTAAATCAAAATAAATCATTTTTATACCAAAGCATTTACCTAAGTCATCACCTAGAGCTACTTTGCAAGCTGTTTTTTCTAAAGTGATAGGAAGGTAAGTTCTACCTTTTGCAGCTACTATAGTAACATTTTGTTCACTAGTATTATAATCCGTTTTTTCAGCTCTTACATTGTAGTTTTTACCACATTCAACGGTGAAACTATAATTACCTAAATTATCGGAAGTGGTTGATTTAATACTGTTAAATTGGTTGTCATATAAGGTTACCTTTGTATTTGGTAGTATTTCATGAGTCGTTAAATCAGTTATTTCACCATACAATTCTTGTTCACAGATAAGCCTTTTTGTCTCTAAGAATTTATAGATATCATCATATCCTTGTCCGCCATCTCTATTAGATGTAAAAAAACCTCTTCTTGATTTTGTATCAATCAAATAGGCAAAATCATCTTTAGAAGAGTTTACACTTTCACCCACATTCTGAACTTCGCCATAACTACCATCGCCATTAATTTTAGATACAAAAATATCTAAACCTCCTAAACCTGGATGACCATCTGATGCAAAATAGATTTCATTTTCATCAGTTACATTTGGGAACGTTTCTTTTCCTTCAGTATTGATTGTATTTCCTAAGTTTATTGGTGTTCCATAACTTCCATCTTCATTAATTTTCACTTTAAATAAATCAGATTGACCTAAAGTTCCTGGCATATCAGAAACAAAATAGAGTGTTTTTTCATCTGGACTTAGTGCTGGATGTGCGGTACTGTAGTTATCACTATTAAAAGGAAGTTCTATTACATTTGACCATTTGTTATCATCTAAACTGGCTTTATATATTTTAATTAATGTTATTTTACTTTCGTTTTTTCCTTTTTTACCATTAAGATAATTATTTCTCGTAAAATATATTGTTTTTCCATCTTTAGTAAAAGCAGGAGTTGCTTCATGAAATTTTGAATTTATATTTTTATCAAATTTTATTGGTAATCCTGGTGACATTGCTTCACCCAAATCAGCTGAATATAAATTTGTAAAATACTGATTTGTCCATTTGTGTTTTCTTTGCCCCAGACTTCCAGTATCTCTTGAGGTTGCAAAAACAATTTTATTTAAGTAAAATGCACTTCCATAATCAGAATATTTAGAATTTATTCCAGCATCTTCAACGGTGTATCTACCTGAATTAGCTTTAATAGTTTCTAAATAATTTGTATTTTTTTTATAAAGTTTTCCTCTATTATCATTTTCTGATTTTTGATTGAATTTTTCAAGCATTTCATTAGCTTTCACATTATCTCCAGTCGCTCTAAGTGCATGTGAATATCTATAATAATACTCTGGTTCCACTTCTTGATTCATAGCAAATAATTCTCCATACCATTTAGAGGCTTTTTCATAATCAGAATTAAAAAAATAAGCATTTCCCAATTTTTGAAACATATCAGCTGATTTGTACCCTTTTTTAGCTACTCTTTCGTATGTTTTTATGGCATCTATGTAGGCATAGTTGTCATATTCTTTATCAGCTGCTGCTAATTTTGCCTTTTGGGAAAAACCATTAAATGAAAAACTGCAAAGTATAGTTAAGTAAAGGAATATATAATTTTTCATAATACTTTATTTTAAAAGAATCTAGGAGTTGTAATTTTACCATTATTTTTGAAAATTTCATAGCGTAAGAAAATTTCATGAGAACCAGAATTATAATTTTTAAGATTTGTAGTTTCATGGTCATAACCATATCCAATATACATAGAATCAGAAACTTGGAATCCCACAATTGCACTTAATGCTGCGCTCCAACGATATGCAACTCCAACAACAAGTTTTTCATTAAACATAAAATTACCCGAAATATCGGCCTGCAGCGGCGCACCTTCCACCATTTTTGCTAATAATGAAGGCTTAAATTTTATTGAATCTGTAAAATCAAAAACGTATCCTGCAATTAAGTAATAATTTATTTTTTCTTTAAAAATGGCTACTTCATTATCATCGTATCGATTGCTTTCTATAAAATTAGGAACAGAAAGTCCAACATAGGCTTTGTCAGAATGTAAATAAATTCCAGCACCAATATTTGGTGAAAAAGAATTATAATTTTGTAAACTAGGGTCATTTAAATCTTCTGGAGTTAGTCTAGACTGATCTAAATCGAATAGGTTAGCGGTTGCTTTCATACCAAAGGAAAGCTTAAACGTTTTAGATGTTTGTATGGTGTAAGACAAATCTGCTGAAATAGTATTTTCATGTGTTGGTCCAATTTTATCGTTTATTAAAGATA
>CANEXR010000265.1 GCA_947443815.1 Flavobacteriaceae bacterium
AACTATGTAGTTGTGTTACGTGATGCCGAGGAAGCCGCCTATGTACACAATACTTTAGAAAATCTGACCAGTGCATTAGACCTGTTTTATTTTCCCTCTTCATTTAAAAACACCAAAAATTTCAGGTTGCTTAACAGCAGTCATGTGATGTTGCGTACAGAAGCATTGACCAGAATTTCTGCCGGAGGTAATAAAAAAATACTGGTCACCTATCCCGAAGCATTATTTGAAAAAGTGGTCACCCGAAAGGATTTAGACAAAAACACCTTGAAAGTAACTATTGGGGATAAAATTTCGATTGATTTTCTCAATGAAGTGCTGTTTGAATATGAGTTCAAAAGGGTTGATTTCATTACAGAACCTGGTGAATTTTCGGTTCGTGGTGGAATTGTAGATGTTTTTTCGTTTTCGAATGATAATCCATACCGAATCGAGTTTTTTGGCAATGAAGTCGAAAGCATTCGAAGCTTTGATGTGGCCACCCAATTGTCATTGGAAAAACAAAAAAAAATAACCATTATTCCCAATGTGGAAAACAAAGTCTTTCAGGAAAACAGAGAGAGTTTCTTGGATTATATTTCGGAGCAAACAGTTCTTTTTATCCAAAACACCGAAGATTTTTTATCGCAATTAGACAAACAATTTGGCAAAGCCGAAGAAGCTTACGCAAAATTGTCACAAGAGATAAAACGGGCTACACCAGAGCAATTGTTCTTGAACCAAACGGAATTTATAAAAAGAGCCTTGGATTTTTCGATAGTGGAATTGGGTTCGAAAGCGATTTTTAGAAGCAGTAAAAAATTTGAATTTCACATACAGCCGCAACCTTCATTCAACAAGCAATTTGATTTATTGTTGAATAATCTGAATGAAAATCATTTCAATGGTTACAAGAATTATTTATTTTGTTCCAATGACGCCCAAGCCAAACGGTTTCATGATATTTTTGAAACTTTGGACGAAGCCAATTCGGAGAATATTCGCAAACAATACCATACCGTTGTCTTGCCTTTGTACCAAGGATTTATTGACGAAGAAAACCAAATAACCTGTTATACCGACCATCAAATTTTTGAGCGCTATCATAAATTTAGCATCAAAAACGGCTATTCGAAAAAGCAAAATATTACTTTAAAAGAACTCACCACTTTATCCGTAGGCGATTATGTAACGCATATAGACCACGGAATTGGGCGTTTTGGTGGCTTGCAAAAAATACAAGTCGAAGGCAAAACACAGGAAGCAATTAAGTTGGTCTATGCCGATAATGATATTGTGTATGTGAGCATTCACTCGCTGCACAAAATTTCAAAATACAACGGAAAAGACGGAACGCCACCCAAAATTTACAAATTGGGTTCGAATGCTTGGAAGATTTTAAAACAAAAAACCAAGGCTCGTGTCAAACACATTGCTTTCAATTTGATTCAGCTTTACGCAAAAAGACGCTTGGAAAAAGGTTTCCAATTTGCTCCCGACAGTTATTTGCAAAACGAATTAGAAAGTTCCTTTATTTACGAAGACACGCCGGACCAAACCAAATCAACAGCAGAAGTCAAAGCCGATATGGAAAGTGATCGTCCAATGGATCGCTTGGTTTGTGGTGATGTAGGTTTTGGTAAAACCGAAGTGGCCATTCGCGCTGCTTTCAAGGCTGTAGATAATTCAAAACAAGTGGCAATTTTGGTCCCAACAACCATTTTAGCCTACCAACATTACAGAACGTTTACGGAACGATTGAAAGACATGCCCGTTTCGGTAGGGTATTTAAACCGTTTTAGAACCGCCAAACAAAAAGCAGAAACACTCAAACAACTAGCCGAAGGAAAACTGGATATTGTGATTGGAACCCACCAATTGGTCAATAAAAATGTAGTTTTCAAAGATCTTGGATTATTGATTGTAGATGAGGAACAAAAGTTTGGTGTGAATGTAAAAGACAAACTGAAAACCATTGCTGCGAATGTCGACACGCTAACTTTGACAGCAACGCCTATACCGCGAACCTTGCAGTTTTCGTTGATGGCAGCACGCGATTTATCAGTGATTACAACGCCACCTCCCAATCGTTATCCTATTGAGACGAATGTAGTTGGTTTTAGTGAAGAGATGATTCGTGATGCTATTTCGTATGAAATTCAACGCAACGGACAGGTTTTTTTCATCAATAATCGAATAGAAAACATCAAGGAGATAGCCGGAATGATTCAACGCTTGGTGCCCAATGCCCGAGTAGGAATTGGTCATGGCCAAATGGAAGGTGCTAAACTAGAAGTACTGATGTTGGCTTTTATGAATGGAGAATTTGACGTTTTGGTGGCTACTACCATTATCGAAAGCGGATTGGACGTTCCGAATGCCAATACTATTTTTATCAATAATGCCAATAATTTTGGATTGTCGGATTTGCACCAAATGCGCGGTCGAGTAGGGCGTAGCAACAAGAAAGCATTTTGTTATTTTATCTGCCCACCGTATTCTGCCATGACAGAGGATGCCCGAAAACGGATTCAGGCTTTGGAACAATTCAGTGAATTGGGAAGTGGTTTTAACATTGCCATGAAAGATTTGGAGATTCGTGGTGCAGGGGATTTATTGGGAGGCGAACAAAGTGGTTTCATCAACGAAATTGGCTTTGATACCTATCAAAAAATCATGAACGAAGCCATCGAGGAATTGAAAGAAAATGAATTTAAGGATTTATATCCCGAAGAAAACAATATCGAAACCAAAGAATATGTCAAAGACTTGCAAATCGATACCGATTTTGAGTTGTTGTTTTCAGATGAATACATCAATAATGTTTCGGAGCGATTGAGTTTGTACAACGAATTAGGTGCTGTGAAAAACGAGGAAGAACTCCTTGTTTTTCAGAATAAATTGATAGATCGTTTTGGTCCTTTGCCCCCGAGAGCTAATGCATTACTGAATAGTATTCGCATCAAATGGATTGCTACCCGTATTGGAATTGAGAAACTGGTGATGAAACAAGGCAAGATGATAGGGTATTTTGTCTCCGATCAACAATCGGATTATTACCAATCCAATCGTTTTCATCAGGTGCTACAGTTTGTACAAAAACAAAGCTCTATTTGTAAAATGAAAGAGAAACAAACCCCAGCAGGATTACGACTTTTGTTGACTTTTGATAATGTAAAGAATACAAGGAGGGCTTTGGAATTGATGGAGATGTTGGGAGGGGAGTAGAAAAATTACGTAGAGTACAGTTTTAAATTATAACATAAATAGAAGACAAACTATATAATTTTTTATTTAACAATAACAACTATATAATTGTAATTTTATAATTTTTATTTAATTAATGAACTATATAGTTGCTTTAGTTGTTTTGTTTCATAACTTTGCCAAATCTTTAGCGGTGAAGATTTAACTATATGGATAAAAATGATATTAACAATTTCTTAGCGGAATTCAAAGCTAATATGAGTGCTTTTGGAGTCATTTATGCCAATAGAGATAAAAATATCCAAACATTAGCGGATTTAGAAATAACTCCAAAATTTAGAGACAATGTCTTATCAAAACTAATAATTGAAGATTATTGTCAAGGACCTTTAGCAAATGATCAATTTGGCACTAACCCAATGTGGGTTTTCGGAGTTAGTGTAAAAAAACAAGAGGTTTATATTAAAATTACAATATTGCCAACAAAATCATTTTGTATTTCATTCCATATTTCAGATCATCCCTTAAAATACCCTTTTAAAAATATTTAGTATGAAAAGTCCATTTACAGGTAATGAAATGACTCTAGTAAAAGAGAAGAAAAATTTAATTTTTAGAAAAGAAGAATTTACGTATACTCATCATTCCTATTTTTGTGAGGTGAGTAAAGAAAGTTTTACTGATACAGCATTAGACACCTTAAATTTAACCCAAGTTTACAATCAGTATTTAGATAAGTATAATCTACCATTTCCAGAGGAAATCATAAGTATTAGAAAAAAATATAGTTTGCCTGCAAACAGAATGGGATTTTCTTTAGGGTTTGGGGTTAATACCTATAGAAACTATGAAAATGGGGAAGTTCCAAGCTTAGCAAACGCTAAACT
>CANEXR010000266.1 GCA_947443815.1 Flavobacteriaceae bacterium
AATAGTTTGGATACTGCATAAACCAATGCCGCTTGAATAAAAGTAAATAGTATCTTTTTTTGCAAACAATGAATTTGTTAACCCATTGGTCTTAGGGTTTTTAATAAACTTATATCCATCATATTGACACAAACCACGTTGTGTTGCTACATATAATTTACCTTCTTTTTTTGTAGTACAAAGTACAATATCTGAAGGCAATCCATTTGTAAATTTTAATTTTTCTTCTTTATAAACTACCTGACTAACAGCCGTTAAATGGAGTAGTAAAAATAGATAACAAAAGATAAAGTTCTTTTTCATAACACTAAAATAATGCAAAAGTAAATACAATTTATTATTATGAGTACGGAAGTAAGTGAACGGGGATTTTTAATTATTGAATTGTTGAACTTTTGTAGCTTTTGATAAAATATTAAAAAAAACACACCAATTGAGGGTCTTTTTGCTATATCGGCAGTATTTATGAGATGTAGGATTTGAGATGTAGGAATCATTTTCAAAAACTCATCGGATAATAAATCTTCTTTTTATAAAATGTGTAAATTTTAAATTAAATAAAAAAAGTATTTGGGTTTGCTCAATCCTTAATACTTTTTTATTTACACACTTTATGGGATACTACCATTTAAAATTGTCAATTATAAAAAAGCCTGTAAACTGGATGTTTACAGGCTTTTTTGTGGAGTCGCCGAGAATCGAACTCGGGTCCAAACAAGCAACTAAAAGGCTTTCTACACGTTTATTTCCTGATTAGATTTTCGATATTGTGCTTGGCCAGAAACAGCCACACGATACTTATCTTCTTATTTTCGAAATCCACCCGAAGCTTATGGAAATCTAGGTTTATTTTTACGGTTCCCCTATATTGACCGCCACAAACCAAGGCTTTCAAGGAGAATCCAGCTTTCCTATCTGATAGGAACGTGGCGTAATCGTACTATAATTCGGATTATGCAGCTAAAGCGTAGTTATTTTCGCCGTGTAAAAGTGTAAGATCTTATATTTACGAGCAAGGTCTCAATGCTCGACGTGCTTACTTTTCAATTCGACTTGCTGTCAAAACCAGTCGACCCCATTTTATATTTAATTCTCAAAAACTATTCTAAAATAGAATGGGCAAATTTAAAGCTTTTTAATGCAATTCATCTATATAAAAACACAAATTTTGGTATTAAAAATAGATTTTATTCTTCATCCATTTCAAAGGGATAATCACCAAATATTTTTGCTAATTTACGAACTGCATAAGTTTGTTTAGTGAATTTATTAGACAATGCAATAATTGTCACTTTTTCTTTCTGTAGCGTTACATAAGAGGAAGTATTACCATGCCACCAACCATTATGGAAATAAAAATGTTGACCTGTTTTCCAATTAATCATTCGTATTCCCAGACCATAATTTTTTTCACCTTCTCGTTCATTGCTATATCCTTCGTAAACCTGAGCCAATAATTTAGGTTCTAAAAAATCACCTCCATTTCTGGATCGATCCAATTTTAATAAATCTCTTGGTGTTGAATAAATATTTTTATCACCATAAACAGCATCCAAATAATCTTTCCCAATTTCAACTCTGTTTCCTTTATAGGAAGGGACTATTTTGTCTTTATCTTTTTCATAATCAAATACAAACGTATTTTTCATACCTAAAGGTTTGAATATTATTTGATTCATAGCCTCTTTGTAAGGAAGTTTTGTCACTTTTTCTATTACTAAAGCTAACATAGCGTAATTAGTATTACAATAGGCAAATCGGGTATCTGTTTTAGATTCAAGGCCAATATTTTTAGTAGCCAAAATAGTTAAAATATCCTGATTAGTAAGTATATTATGCCTGTCCCAAATGTTTTTATCTCGATCTGTAAAATAGGCATAATTACGCAAACCACTTCTGTGATTTAATAATGTTCTAATAGTAATATCTGGAAATGGAAATTCTTTGAGAATTGTATTTACTTTTTGATCTAATTTAATTCTATTTGCATTTACAAGCTTCAAAACAGCAGTTGCTGTAAGCACTTTACTTACGGACGCAATATGAAGAGGTGTAGTACTTGTTATAGAATCTTTGGTTCTAAAATTGGTTAAACCTTCATATTTTTCGAAAATAATCTGCCCATTTTGGGCCACTAAAAAACCACCATTAGCACTATTTCTAGGCCAGTTTTTTGCATAAAAAGCGGCTATTTTATTTCTTGTAGCGTTTAGATAGGCTTCCGAAAGTGTTGGCCCCTCATTATTTAAAGGTTTCATTTTCGGCAATACATTCTTTGGTAATTGCGCATCTCTTAATTCCACCTTTTTTTCTTGTTTTGTACAAGAATTTAATACCAAAATAAGGAGGAGTATTTGTAGTATATTTGCTTTTTTTATAAAATTCATTTTGATGCTTCTGAAAAGCAAATATATTGAATCATTCTATTTTGAACTGTTATTTTTTTTCTAAATTAATCGCATACTTGAATAAATTTAAATGGGTTTTATTATAGTCTACTGGTCATCAGGCAATAATGTATTTTTATAAATAATATTTTATCAGAATAGAAATAAAATTTAATTAATTTGTTATATTTGTAACAAATTAAAAGCATTTAGTTATATAAATAATTATAAAATGAAATTCGGAATCCTAAAAGAAAGAAAAAATCCACCTGATAGAAGAGTTGTCTTTTCACCGGATGATTTAGCAAAATTAAAACAGTTGTATCATACTGTCTCTGTAAAAGTTGAAAGTTCTGATATTAGAATTTTTTCTGACTTACAATATAAGAGCATGGGTATTGATGTTACTACTGAAATTTCGGATTGTGAGGTATTATTTGGTGTAAAAGAAGTCCCAATTTCAGATTTGATTCCAAATAAATCGTATTTCTTTTTTTCGCATATCATAAAAAAACAACCTCATAACCGCAAGTTATTGCAAGCAATTCTGGAAAAAAATATTGATTTATATGATCATGAAACTATTGTAGATGCTCATAATAGAAGATTAATTGGTTTTGGGCGATACGCTGGAATTGTAGGGACTTATAATGCAATTCGTGCTTTTGGAATCAAATTTGAATTGTTTAAACTTCCAAAAGCAGAAACGCTTTCTGGAAAAGAAGCATTAATTACTCATCTAAAAAGAGTGGTTTTACCACCTTTGAAATTTGTGGTTACAGGAACTGGTAAAGTTGGCAATGGAGCAAAAGAAATTTTGGATGCCATGAAAATAAAAGAAGTTTCTGTAGAAAATTATTTGACCAAAAACTACACACAACCTGTTTATACTCAAATTGATGTGTTAGAATACAATAAACGTATTGATGGTAAAGTATTGGATTTTAATGATTTTCATAACAATCCGGAAGAGTATGTGTCTGATTTTGAAAAATTTACAAAAGTTTCAGATATATACATAACAGGACATTTTTATGCCAATGAAGCACCAATAATTTTAACCCGCGAAATGCTTCAAGCAAATGATTGTAAAATAAAAGTTGTAGCAGATATTTCCTGTGATGTAAATGGACCTATCGCTTGTACTTTAAGAGCATCAACCATTGCAGACCCTTTTTATGGGTATTTACCAAGTGAAAATAAAGAAGTTGATGTTTTTCATCCAGCGGCTATTGTTGTTATGGCGGTTGATAATCTGCCTTGTGAATTGCCTAAAGATGCCAGTGAAGGTTTTGGGGAAATGTTTATGGAACATGTAATTCCAGCTTTTTTTAATGGTGATAAAGATGGTGTCTTACAAAGAGCTAAAATTACCGAAAAAGGAAAACTTACACCAAGATTTAGTTATTTGCAAGACTATGTAGATGGTGAATAAAACAATTTGAATTCAACACTTCTACTATAATAAAAGTATAAAAACCTGTAATTTTATAAGTTGCAGGTTTTTTAGTTTCATCGGTATTAAATACTTCAAACCATGTTTTCGGGTTGTACCCAAGTATCAAACTCTTCAGCAGTTACATAACCTAATCGTACGGCTTCTTCTTTTAAAGTAGTTCCATTTTTATGGGCAGTTTGAGCTATTTCGGCA
>CANEXR010000267.1 GCA_947443815.1 Flavobacteriaceae bacterium
AATCTGGTATTCTTGGAATGCACAATATTATTGAACGTCCAATTGCTGTAAATGGTAAAGTTGAAATTCACCCAATGATGTATGTGGCTCTTTCTTATGATCATAGAATTATTGATGGTCGTGAGTCTGTTGGTTTCTTGGTTGCTGTTAAAGAAGCATTGGAAAATCCATTAGAATTATTGTGTGATAATAATGCTAAAAAAGCATTTGAGCTATAAGATTTCAAAATCTCAAACAAACAAAGCCTTCATTGAAAAATGAAGGCTTTTTTTGTTTGTATACTTAAAAAATTGGGATTAAAAAATTGAGATAATATGTATAATTGTTTGTTTTTTTTACGAAAGTGATTTTTATTGTCTAAAATAAATGAACATAATACAATAAAGCATTGTTTTGCATATTAATTTACCTATACATTACCACAACATTCAATTGTTTTATTGAAAAGTATATCCCCAAAAAATAAATTTTAGCACTACTATATTCTTCGCAACCCCTAATTTTATAGGTCTTTATAAAAAAAATAAGTCTTTGTTAGTCTGTATAGTTTTTACATACTTCGCTTTTAATCACTCCGTTAAATACATTCATAGATTTGAGTAATAACTAAAACTCACTATTATGAAAAAAATTACTTTTATTGTATTGCTGGTATTTTCCTTAATTGGAAATGCTGTTGATGCAATATCACAAAACACGGTTACCGTTAGCGGAAGCTCCAATTGGGTTGGATATGCTAATGTTTTCGGCTTGGATGGAACATCATTCGAGTTTGGAAGTGCATGGGGATTAGCTGATGTCAAATCAGTTGTTAATGTTGGGGCTAACTCAATTACACTTTCTCCTAATTTTAATGCTTATGCAGCAGGCGACGCATATTGGTCTAATGGTGCTATTGGCAATAAGATTTTTGAAGGGAATACTTTTGTTGAAAATTCTGCTTTGGCTGGTCAAGTGCTTACTTTTTCAGGGAATGTTGTGAGCAATACACTAGCATCAGGTTATACTGCTGTAGCTTTTATCAAAGGATTAAATCCAGCAACTGGATATAGTGCTGATGTTAATGTTTCAGTACCTTTAGTGAGTGGTCAAGCTTTTACGCTTTCAACTACTACAGCAATTCCTTCAGGATTGATTGTTCAATATGGATTTACAATCAAAGGTTTAAATGGGAATCCTGCTAATGAAGTTGCTCTAGGAAATGTTGTAGTTGAAGCCTCAAGTGCTCCACCTGTATCATTAACCCAAATGACATTGCCAGTAACTTTTGATGATGCGACAGTAGATTATGGACTGATAGGATTTGGAGGGGCGGAAGCTTCATCTGTAGTAGTTGACCCTACTTTAGGATCAAACAAAGTGGTAAAAGTAATTAAATCAGGAACTGCTGAATTGTGGGCAGGAACAACAGTAACTGCTGCTGCAGGGCTAGGATTTTCTACTAAAATTCCATTTACGGCCACAGAGACTAAAATGAATGTTCGTGTTTGGTCACCCAATGCAGGTATTCAAGTACGTTTAAAAGTGGAGGACCATACTAATAATGGTATTACTTGCGAAACAGAAGCTACAGTAACAACTGCAAGCGGATGGCAAACACTTGAATTTAATTTTGCTAATCAAGCAGCAGGAACAGCGGCATTGGATATTACAAAAAACTTTGACAAAGCCTCTATTTTCTTCAATTTTGGAGTTACAGGCGCTACAGCAGGAGAAAAAACCTATTATTTTGACGATGTAAAATTCGGAGCTGCACCAAGTGTTCCTTCAACGAATGATCTTGTACTTCCAATCGATTTTGAATCATCTGCTATTACGTATTCATTTACAGATTTTGATGGTGGGGCAGCAACAAAAATTGCAAATCCACATAGCACAGGAATCAACACGAGTGCCAATGTAGCACAGATAGTAAAAGGAGCAGGCGCAGTTTGGGCAGGAAGCTACCTTACATTACCAACTCCAGTTGATTTTTCTACAAATAAAATATTCAAAGTAAAAGTTTGGTCGCCAGTTGCGGGTAAAAAATTACTATTGAAATTTGAAGGAGGCGCTAGTGGTTCATTCGAAAAAGAATCAACACCAATTGCAGCTGCAAATACATGGGAAGAATTGACATTTGATTTTTCTGCTGTAGGAGGTGTGAATAATTTGAATAACAAAATTGTATTGATATTTGATTTAGGAACTGCTGGTGACGGTAGTGCTAACTCAACTTATTTATTGGATGATATTGTGCAAACAAATACTTTAGCTACGATTGATTTTAAGGCTTCAAAAGTAAGCATGTATCCTAATCCAACATCTAGTTACTTGACTATTGAGGCTAATAGCACAATTAATAGAGTAGTGGTTTATAACATTTTAGGGCAAGAAGTTTTGGCAAAAAGTCCAAAAAGTAATGCCACAACACTACTAACAGCTGAGCTTAAGAAAGGAATTTACCTAGTTAAAACAGAGGTAGACGGAAAAGTGTCTACCACTAAAATTATTAAAGAATAAATATTTGTTTGAGTTTGTAGTAGAACTAAAGAGCATCGGATTATCCGATGCTCTTTTTTTTTGTTATAGCTATAAAATGGACTATTCCAATAAATACAAACAATGATGGTAATAATCAACAATACCTTTACCTTTCATCAAAATATCAGCGCCAATAATGCCATGAACCGCTTTGGATTTGTGTGCTAATAAAGCTTCATTAACATGTGATAAATCAAAAATAACCACATCAAAAGAAGTGTCTTTCCAACTCCCTAATTGCAGTTGATTGTCAGTGGCAATTTGGGTAAACATTCCTGTAGCTCCTGCTCCTGATGCTTTAGTTTTGGATTTTTTTGCTTCCAATAAAAAGAGTTCGATACTTTCAAATCCAACACAACTACTGGAAGCGCCTGTATCAAGAATAAAATTTCCTGAAATGCCATTGATTTTAGCTTTTATCAGTAAATGTTGGGTTTTAGTAATTTTGAATTTTATTTTCTTGTACTTTTCTTTTTTAAGAATTTCGTGGAGGTTTTTCATGTTTAAAAAATGTATCTCAAAAGTAGGCTAAAAATCTAAGAATCTTGAAAAGCTATAAACCAAAATAGTAACTTTGCAGCCAATAAAAGGAACAAATGATTATTACCGACACCCATACCCATTTATATTCAGAAGAATTTGACCAAGACCGAAACGAAATGATACAGCGCGCTATTGATGCGGGTGTTTCTCGGTTTTTTATTCCGGCAATTGATTCCACTTGTACAAATGCCATGTATGAATTAGAGCAAAACTATCCCAATCATGTATTCTTGATGATGGGTTTGCATCCCACTTACGTAAAAGACAATTATCTCGAAGAATTGCAACATGTGGAAAAGGAGTTGTCCAAAAGAAAATTCTTTGCTATTGGTGAAATTGGTATCGATTTATATTGGGATAAAACCCATTTGGAAGCACAGCAAATTGCTTTTAGAAAACAAATTCAGCTTGCCAAAAAGTATAAATTACCCATTGTAATCCATTGTAGGGAAGCTTTCGATGAAATTTTTGAAATTCTTGAAGAAGAAAAAGGAGCAGATTTATTTGGAATTTTTCACTGCTTTTCGGGTACTTATGAACAGGCTTTGCAGGCAATTTCGTATAATATGAAATTGGGAATTGGCGGAGTAGTGACCTTTAAAAATGGAAAAATTGATCAATTTATGCATCAAATCGATTTGAAGCACTTGGTTTTAGAAACAGATTCTCCTTACTTAGCCCCAATCCCTTTTCGAGGAAAAAGAAATGAAAGTAGTTATTTGGTAAATATTGTAGCTAAATTAGCTCAAATTTATGGAGTTTCCGAATCTGAAATAGCAGCAAGAACTACTGAAAATTCAAAAGCTATATTTGGGATTTAAAATAGAATGTATCGAAATTTGATATTTTTTTTGTTCTTTTGTCGTTGACTAAAATTGAAAATAAAAATGCAGAAATTTGACGCTATTCGGCCATTTTACGATTCCGAAGTAAACGAGGCACTTC
>CANEXR010000268.1 GCA_947443815.1 Flavobacteriaceae bacterium
CAAAAAAATAATTATGTTAAACAAAATTAAATAATTTAATTTGAATTCTTGTTATATGTTAGCAATAAAAAATCCGTTATTTTAATAAATAACGGATTCATATTAAAGTTCTTTATGTTTTTTAAAAAACACTTGCAACTTGTTGGTTAACAAACTCTAAGAAACGTTCGTCTTCTTCTGTAAAAGGATCAATAACATGGCTATCAATATCTATTTGGCCTATATTTTCACCGTCAACAAATAAAGGAACTACAATCTCCGATTTTACAGTGAAACTACAGGCAATATAATTATCCTGTGCTGCAACATCTGGCACAACAAAGTTTTGGTTTGAAACAGCTACTTGTCCACAAATTCCTTTTCCAAATGGAATTACAGTATGATCCGTTTCTGCACCTACATAAGGGCCTAAATGAAGGGTTTTGGTTTTGTGATTGGCAAAATAAAATCCTACCCAATTGTAATAAGAAATGGAATTCCTTAAAAGCTCACATACAGCCATAAGTTTTTCATCTCGAGAAAGTGTTGTGTTTATTGTTATTTCTGTTACTTTTGGTTGTAATTCCTGAAATGTCATATTTTCTATTTTTTATACAAAAGTATTTAAAGGCATTTTAAAAAATATATAAATTTGTTAAAAAATACATTTTGAAAAAATATTTTATTATTTACAAACCTTTTTTAGTTTTTTTAGGAACTTTTTTTTTGGTTTATATTGTACTAACTATTTTGTATCAAGCCTACCTTGCTAGTTTTGGTTTGAACCAAATCGATTCAATTACTACAATGGTCGCTCGTAATTCGGAGCGAATACTTCAATTATTTGGTGCAGACGCTAAAGCTGTTGAAGCAAAATCTAGTCTTTTTATAGGATTAATGTACAAACAAAAATATGTAGCTCGAATTATTGAAGGCTGCAATGCTATGAGTGTAATTATTTTGTTTGTTGCTTTTATTGTTGCTTTCTCAGGGAAGTTAAAGCCAACTTTGCTATATGTTTTTGGGGGCAGTATTTTTATTTATATTTTGAATGTATTACGTATCGTTCTTCTTTGTGTTTTATTATACCGTTTTCCAGAACAAGAGCATTTTTTGCACGGAGTTCTCTTTCCTTTATTTATATATAGCGTAGTGTTTATTTTATGGGTTATTTGGGTTAATAAATTCTCTAAATATGCTAAATAAATATCAGAAAATAATTTGGGAAATAACTTGGATTACTGCGTTGGTAATACTTCTTGCATTAGTCCGTGGTTTTGAGAGCCAACTTTTTTATGATCCTTTTTTAGATTATTTTAAAAAAGATTTTAATTCGTTGGCGCTTCCTTATTTTGATGTTGACCAATTATTTTTAGGCTTGTTATTTCGATATGCAATAAATATGATTTTGTCATTAGCGATACTTTATGTTATTTTTAAAGAAATAGAGATGATTCAGTTTTCATCGATTTTATATGGGTTTTTCTTTTTTCTTTTAATAATTTCTTTTTTTATAGTACTCACGTATGCATCAGAATATAAAGAAATCCTTTTTTATATTCGCCGTTTTTTAATTCAACCTATTTTTTTAATTCTTTTTATACCAGCGTTTTATTATCAAAAAAAAGGAAATAAAAAATAACATTTTATTAGCATGCTTTGTCTGATTTTTTGAATAATTTTGAACTATGAATAGTAAAAAATGTACCAGTCTTTTTCTAGCCTTTCTGCTATTGGTTTCCAATGTTGGATTAGCATTTAACGTACATTATTGTGGGGGTAAAGTGGCATCAGTTTCATTAAAAACACAGGAAGTCTCAGTTTCATCCGAAAAAGGGTGCTGTGGAAAAATTGTCGCAAAAAAAAATAGCTGTTGTAAAGATAAAGTATTCAAGTTTGAAAAAAAAGCAGAGATTATAACGCTAAAAGCATTTTCATTTGAACCTTATATTTCTTTTGCAATTAAGGAATGGCAGCCTATAAACACACTTTTAATTACAAATTTCAAGAGAAATCAAATGATTTCTTATTATTGTGATGCCAATGCACCGCCGCTTTTTAAGCTATACAGTCAATATATCTACTACGCCTGATTTTTATGTTTTTTAAAAGTTACCCATTTCGATGGCTAAAATCTACTTTTTTAAATATTAAAAATCTTTTTTATGAAAATAATAATAATGCTTTTTATTATAAGCATGCTTTGTATTCCTGTTTTTTCTCAAGAAAAAATAAATGAAGAAAAACTAAGCGAAGTCAAAGTGATCAAAAAGCGAAAAGGAATTCAAAAATCCTTTACAGTTACTGGTAATACTACAATTATAACTAGTAAGGAATTGCTTAAAGCAGCCTGTTGTAATTTAGCAGAGAGTTTTGAAACAAATCCCTCAATTGATGTTAATTTTTCAGATGCTTTAACTGGAACAAAACAAATCAAAATGTTGGGATTAACCAGTCCTTATTTGATGATTACCGAAGAGAATATTCCATCTGTACGCGGAGCTTCTCAAGCCTATGGACTATCATTTACACCTGGAACTTGGGTAGAAAGTATTCAGATTACTAAAGGTGCTGGGAGTGTAATCAATGGCTATGAAAGCATTTCGGGTCAAATTAACACCGAATTATTAAAACCAATAAATAACATTCCGTTTTTTTTAAATGCTTATGGTTCGTCAGATTCCCGTTTTGAATTGAATACGCACTTCAATACCAAAATTTCTGATAAATGGTCTAGTAGCTTGTTTCTTCATGGGAATACGCGTGTTGCAAAGATAGATATGAATGGAGATGGTTTTTTGGATAATCCTTTGGCCAAACAAATTAATGTTCTAAACAGATACCAATATTATAATCCTGAAAAAGGTTGGGTTAGTTTTATCAATTTTCGCTATATGAATGATAAAAAACAGACAGGAGAATTGGATTTTGAACCCAAAAAAGATAAAGGGACTACGCACTATTGGGGCTCGGAAATTAATACAGAACGATTGGATGTTTCTACAAAATTGGGTTATATTTTTAAAGATATGCCTTATCAGAGTATCGGTTTTCAGAATGCGTTTAACAATCACAATCAGCAGTCTTATTTTGGTTTAAATCAATACAATATAAAACAAAGTAGTTATTATTCTAATTTGATTTTTAATTCGATTATTAATAATACGATGAATAAATTTACTACGGGTTTGAATTTTACTTACGATAAATATCAAGAATTTGTCAATACAAATGATTATAGTAGAATAGATAATTCTGTCGGTGCTTTTTTTGAATATACGTATGATAACAATGATAATTTTAGTGTTATTTTTGGTGGTAGAATTGACAATCACAATCGATTAGGTACTTTTTTTACACCAAGATTGCATTTGCGATACAACCCTTGGAAAAAAGCAGTATTGCGATTTTCAGCTGGTAGAGGAAAACGAAGTGCTAATATATTTGCAGAAAATCAGTCCCTTTTTGCTAGTTCAAGAAGTTTTGACATACTAGATAAAACAGGAAATATTTATGGGTTAAACCCTGAAATTGCATGGAATTATGGAGTGAGTTTTACACAAACTTTCTTGCTTTTTGGAAAAAGTGCTGATGTAGGGTTTGATTTTTATAGAACAGATTTTCAAAATCAAGCTATTGTTGATGTCATGCAAAGTCCACAAGAAGTTTTATTTTATAATTTAAAAGAAAAGTCCTTTGCCAACAGTTTGCAATTAGAGTTTAACTACGAACTAATAAAACATTTAAATTTCCGTTCTGCTTATAAGTTTTATGATGTTCAAATGGATTATTTGTCAGGAAGATTTCAAAAACCTTTGCAAGCGAAACATCGTTTTTTTGGTAATTTAGAATACGAAACACATCTTGATGATAAAGGAAAACAATGGAAATTTGATTATACATTCAATTGGATTGGCAAACAGCAATTGCCTAATACGGCAACTAATGCAATAGATGATAGATTACCTGAATTTTCGTCTTCGTATTCTTTGATGAATGCACAAATTACAAA
>CANEXR010000269.1 GCA_947443815.1 Flavobacteriaceae bacterium
CTTCCCAGTCATCTTCATACATCCCGTCTTCAATAGAAATAATTGGGTATTTTGCAGCTAATTCAGATAAATACTCAACTTGTTCAGCTGATGTTCTAATTTTACCTGTTTCGCCTTCAAATTTAGAATAATCATATTTGCCATCAACATAAAACTCAGATGCAGCACAATCTAGAGCAATCATAATTTCATCTCCAAAAGTATAACCAGCATTTTCAACCGCTTTTTTGATGGTATCTAAAGCATCTTCTGTACCTCCCGCTAAATTTGGTGCAAAACCACCTTCATCACCTACTGCTGTAGAAAGACCTCTATCATGCAATACTTTTTTCAAGCTATGAAAAATCTCAGTTCCCATTTGCATTGAATGAGAAAAAGAAGTTGCTTTTACTGGAAAAATCATAAATTCTTGAAATGCAATTGGGGCATCAGAATGAGATCCACCATTTATAATATTCATCATTGGAACTGGCAAAGTGTTAGCAGAAACTCCACCAACATATCTGTACAAAGGCAATCCTAATTCATTTGCTGCTGCTTTTGCTGCTGCCAAAGAAACACCAAGAATAGCATTAGCCCCTAAATTTGATTTGTTAGGAGTTCCATCCAAATCAATCATCATTTGATCAATAACATTTTGTTCAAAAACAGATGTTCCTACCAATTCATCAGCAATAAGAGTATTTACATTTTTCACAGCATTCAAAACTCCTTTTCCTAAAAAGGCTTTTCCTCCATCACGTAATTCTACAGCTTCATGTTCTCCAGTTGAAGCTCCTGAAGGGACAGCTGCTCTACCTAAAACTCCGTTTTCTGTAATTACATCAACTTCTATCGTAGGATTTCCTCTGGAATCAAAAATTTGTCTTGCGTGAATTTTAACAATAATACTCATATCAATTTATTTAAAATGTTGAACTATTTATTTTATAATTACAAATATATTACATCTTTTCTAATGAAAATACAAAAATTTATGAATCTTATTAACGAAAACGATGTAATTATATCGGAATAAAAACCTTTCTATTTTTTATAATTAATTCAATCTTGTTTGTTAGATTTTTGCTGCTAGTTATAAAAAAAAGGTGTTTTTATAATTCATTTGAAATAAAATAAAAAATCGTTTTTGTATAAAATGCAACAACACAAAAAAAGGTTCAAAGTAAATTGAACCCTTTTTTTGTAATAAAATTTATTTTATTTAATAATTACCGTTTTATATTCTCAATAAATTGATCAAATAAATAAGATGAATCATGTGGGCCAGGGCTAGCTTCCGGATGATATTGTACAGAAAAACAATTTTTATTTCTCATACGCATTCCTGCTACAGTACCGTCATTAAGATGCAAATGGGTAATTTCTAAATCAGCATGATTATCTAATTCTTCTTTATTCACTGCAAATCCATGGTTTTGCGATGTAATTTCACCTTTTCCAGTAATCTTATTTATTACAGGATGATTAATTCCCCTGTGTCCATTAAACATTTTAAAAGTTGAAATACCATTCGCTAAACCTATAACTTGATGTCCAAGGCAAATACCAAATAAAGGATTATTATTTTCAAGGATTTCTTTAGCAACTTGTATAGCGCTAGAAAGTGGCTCAGGATCACCAGGACCATTTGAAAGAAAATAGCCATCAGGATTAAAAGCTGCTAAATCTTGATAAGACGAATCAAATGGAAACACCTTGATATAACAATCTCTTTTAGCCAAATTACGAAGGATATTCAATTTTATACCCAAATCAAGTGCTGATATTTTAAATGTAGCATTACTATCCCCAAAATAATAAGGCTCTTTAGTTGAAACTTTAGAAGCCAATTCAAGACCTTTCATATCCGGAACTTTTGCTAAATTAGCTTTTAATTCTTCGATTGGAGTGTCATCAGTACAAATAACCGAATTCATGGCCCCATTATCTCTAATATAGCTGACTAATGCTCTGGTATCTACATCAGAAATACAAATAAGATTTTGGTCTATAAAATAATTCTCCAAACTACCTGAAGCATCTTCACGTGAATAATTAAAACTAAAATTTTTGCAAACTAATCCTGCAATTTTGATTCCTTGTGATTCTATTTCAGCATCATTAACCCCGTAATTCCCAATGTGGGGATTAGTAGCTACCATAATTTGGCCAAAATACGATGGGTCCGTGAAAATTTCTTGATAACCTGTCATTCCTGTATTGAAACAAACCTCCCCATAAGTTGTACCTGAAATTCCAATAGATTTTCCGTGAAAAATAGTACCGTCGCTTAATAATAGAATTGCTTTTTGTCGTGTTGTATATTTCATTAGTTGATTTCTAATATTTTTTTAAACTTTTATATAGCTCCGTTAGAAATAATATATGCGTTAAATAATTCTGCAAATTTAATTTTTTAATACCATGCAAACAATATATTTAAAAGTTAAATTTCTAAAAGTTAAATTCAGAAAAATAGATGCTTAAAAATGACCCAAAATTAAAACAGGCACATTAATTTAAGTCATTACTTAAAAGAAAAAGCTAAAATCAATATTATTTAATTAAAATTTCAAAAAAAAAGGATAAACTAAAATTAGTCTATCCTTTATTTTTATTGAATGCTTACTTTCATAATTATTCAGCAGCTTCAGCAGATGTTTCAGTTTCAGCAACTGGAGCTTCAGTAGCTTCATCTGCTTTTTTAGCTTTACCACCACGACGGCTTTTTGCTTTTTTAACTTCTTTTTTACCTCCATTATAAAGTTCATTGAAATCTACCAATTCGATCATTGCCATATCAGCATTATCTCCTAAACGATTCCCAACTTTAATGATACGAGTGTACCCGCCTGGACGGTCACCAACTTTAGCAGCTACATCTCTGAACAAGTCAGTTACAGCATATTTGCTACGTAAGTATGAAAAAACGATACGACGATTGTGTGTAGTATCAGCTTTAGATTTTGTTATAAGCGGCTCTACAAATTGTTTAAGCGCTTTTGCTTTAGCAACAGTAGTATTAATACGTTTGTGCTCAATTAGAGAACAAGCCATATTAGCTAACATAGATTTTCTATGTGCAGTCTGTCTGCTTAAGTGATTGAATTTTTTTCCGTGTCTCATTGCTTTATGAAATTTAATCCCGCAAGCGGGATTAGATTATTCTTTATCTAGTTTGTATTTTGCTAAATCCATACCGAAGTTCAAATTTTTAACTGCCACTAGTTCATCAAGTTCAGTTAACGATTTTTTACCAAAATTACGGAATTTCATTAGGTCATTTTTATTGAAAGATACTAAATCTCCAAGTGTATCAACTTCAGCCGCTTTCAAACAATTTAATGCTCTCACAGAAAGATCCATATCAACAAGCTTAGTTTTAAGCAATTGTCTCATGTGCAATGATTCTTCATCATACGATTCTGTTTGTGCAATTTCGTCAGCCTCAAGTGTAATTCTTTCATCAGAAAACAACATGAAATGGTGAATTAAAACTTTTGCAGCTTCAGTAAGAGCATCTTTTGGATTGATAGAACCATCAGTTTTAATTTCAAAAACTAATTTTTCATAATCTGTTTTTTGCTCTACACGGAAATTTTCAATAGCATACTTAACATTTTTTACAGGAGTAAAAATTGAGTCAGTAAATATGGTTCCAATTGCAGCATTCTGTTTTTTGTTCTCTTCAGCAGGAACATAACCTCTACCCTTTTCAATAGTTAAATCGAAATTCAGTTTGATTTTACTATCTAAATTACAGATAACAAGTTCTGGATTCAAAACTTGAAAACCTGAAATAAATTTTTGAAAATCACCAGCTGTCAATTGATCTTTACCAGAAACAGATATAGTAACTGATTCATTATCGATATCTTCAATTTGACGTTTAAAACGTACTTGTTTAAGATTAAGGATAATTTCGGTAACGTCCTCAACAACTCCTGAAATAGTAGAAAACTCATGATCTACACCTTCTATGCGAACAGATGTAATTGCATAAC
>CANEXR010000270.1 GCA_947443815.1 Flavobacteriaceae bacterium
CAAATTTTCGAAAAATTAACTTCGTTTGCCACGCTTTTACTTGGTAATCCGATTACTTTTATAATTGCTCTTCTTTTGGTTTTATCATGGTGGTCTATTAATTTATTTATCGTTAAAGATTTTCATCAAATTATTGGGGATTTTATCTTTGGAACTACTTTTTTAAGTTTGTTTATTATACAAAAATCATTCAACCGATTCTCAGGTTCATTACATTTAAAAATAAACGAATTGGTAGCATCACATGACACTGCCAGTAATGCCGTTATGAATGCTGAAATAAAAACGGAACGTGAAATCACTGAACTTTCTAAAGAATACAGCGAATTAGCAGAACAAATTATAGCCCTTGAAAAAGAAATTACCGAACCCTAAATCTCCTTTACAATAAATTATAATCTGAGAATGAAACCAACTATTTCTAGAGCTAAAAAATACTTTTAATTTTAAAACTGAGTTCCTTTATAAAAAACAAACAGTTCTATTTAAACAGTAAACTAATAGATTAAATAAAATCGGTAAATAATAAACCTATTCTTTGAAAAAATAGAATTTTCTGATAAGAAAGAACTGAGTTATAAATGTCTATTCTTATTTTTTATTACATGAAAACAATTCCCACTTTTAAATTCCAGTTAAAATAAAAAAACACTTAAACAACGAAATCATGAGCAATTTACTTTACACCTTAGCCGTAATTTTAATTATTTTTTGGGCCATTGGTTTTTTTGCCTACAGTGCAGGCTCACTTATTCATATCCTTCTTGTTATTGCTATTATTGCGGTAATATTAAGAATTATTAAAGGCAAAAAAAATTAAAAAAATAGTAACTATTAAAAACCAAAAGCATTATGAAAACAGATAAAACATTATTGGGAATTATTGGTGGAGTTGCTACTGGAGTTATTTTAGGAATTCTATTTGCTCCCGAAAAAAGCACTAAAACGAGAAGAAAAATATTAAACAAAAGCATCGATTACACCAATGATTTAAAAGATAAATTCGATTTATTATCAAGGAATATAACAAAAAAATAGCAACTACTAAACACAAAAAAGTGGCTGTTTAATTTTTGATACTAAAGAAGAATTTAAAATTAAAAATACAAAAAAAGCTAAAAATGCTATTTAAAATAGCATTTTTAGCTTTTATACAGTAAGCTTAATTCCAAGAAAAAAAACAAAAAATTAGTTCACAAAATACTTTTTACGGAACCAAAAAGCTACATTTACCAAGGCTATTAAGGCTGGAACTTCAACTAGTGGACCAATTACACCAGCAAAAGCTTGACCGCTATTAATTCCAAAAACACCAATAGAAACGGCTATTGCCAATTCAAAATTATTTCCAGTTGCTGTAAATGCAATAGCTGTTGATTTTGAATAATCAGCACCAAAATATTTTCCAATAAAAAAACTCATCACAAACATAATAACAAAATAAAGGACTAATGGGATCGCTATACGGAAAACATCCATTGGAATTTGAACAATTAATTCTCCTTTTAGACTGAACATGATCAAGATAGTAAACAATAATGCTATTAAAGTAATCGGAGAAATTAAGGGTACATATTTATTTTCAAACCATTCTAAACCTTTCCATTTTATGAGTAAATAACGACTAATAAACCCCAATGCAAATGGAATCCCTAGATATATACCAACGCTTTTGGCAATTTGGCTCATACTAATATTTACTTCAAAACCCGTATAGCCTAAATATGGAGGCAATATGGTTATAAAAACATAAGCGTAAACGCTATAAAGTAATACTTGAAAAATACTATTTAAAGCAATTAATCCAGCAGCATATTCTCTATTGCCATCAGCCAAATCATTCCATACCACTACCATAGCAATACAACGAGCCAAACCAATTAAAATAAGCCCAATTCTATATTCTGGATATCCGTTTAAAAATAGTAATGCCAAACAAAACATTAAAATCGGACCAACTATCCAATTCAAAAATAAAGAGGCGCCCAATACTTTTGTGTTTTTGAATACCTCTCCCATTTGTTCATATTTAACTTTGGCCAAAGGAGGATACATCATCAGTATTAAACCAATTGCCAAAGGGATATTAGTGGTTCCACTCGAAAACGAATTAATGAAACCGCTGCTTGAAGGTATAAAGTAACCTATGAAAACCCCTATTGCCATGGCTATAAAAATCCAAAGCGTTAGGTAACGGTCTAAAAAACCTAATTTCTTTCTTGCTACTACCGGAGCACAATGATCTATTGCCATCTTTATTTTTTTATTTGTGAAAAAACATAACATAGCTCAGTTGCTATTTGCAAACTTCGTTCTTTGTATTTTTCTGCTTGTTGGGTTGTATTATCAAATACTTTTGGATCTTCAAAAGTAATAGGAATTCTTTTTTCAGCTCCTGCTATAAAAGGGCAGCCTCCATCAGCTTGCGAGCAAGTCATGATAGCTGCAAACTCGCTTTGTGGATTAAAATCATCATCAAATGTTTTTGAAAAACCGATAATTGCTGGTTCATTAGTTGCATATTTAATAGCATAAATGGGATTTTTCCCTTCAGCAATTGTTTTGATTTGAAATCCAGATGCTGTTAATGTTTGTGCAGCCATTGGAAATAATGCCGTTGCCTCAGTCCCACCTGAATAGCAAAATACATTTTCTATAGCATAATAAGCCGCAGCTGTCTGTGCCCATACTTGCGATAAATGACTTCTCCTAGAATTGTGCGTACAAATCAAATTCAAACGTATTGCAGCGTGATGATTGACTTTGGATTGAATATAATCTATTAAGGATTGCAAAATAATTTTGCGCTCAGCTGGTATACTTTCAAAATCAAAAGATTGAATGGTTTTTTCTATTTCAGAAAATAGTGTTGTTTTTGATACTTTCATTTTAGTGTTAATCGGAATGAATAATTAGCAACAACCTCCTCCTGGAGTGCAGCAACTTGTTTCGTTATTTTTATCTGACATTCTTATTTTTTGTTTTTCTTGTGGAACACCACATTGGTCTTGAGCCAAACAAGCCGTTTGTTTAGAAAGAAGTAAAAAATCATTCCCATCAAAATCCAAATCATATTTACCAATTGTTGTATCCTGATATTCTACTTCAATTTCATAATCTCCAATACCAATAATTTCCTCGGATAATTTTATAATATGAAGTAATTTTAGCGGTTTCAAACGATGCTCAAAATCGTTGGCATTCCATAATTGAAAATTAACAACTGTTTCATTTCTAACTGTTCCACCACAATCAATAAAATTTTTAGTCACTAAACCTACTTCAGTAACATGAAAATATTCAGGGACTGAAGCTCCATTTGGCAATACAAAATGGACGGTCTCAACAGTATTTAAAATCGATTTAATTTGCGAAAGTTTCATAATTAATTTAATTTAAAAATTTAACAACATTCTTTTTTCTTGTTTTCTAAATAATAGGTAATGTCCTGAAAAAAGCTTTTAATTTTTTCAAAACCAGCCTCATTAATACAATAGCAAATAGAGGCGCCTTCAAAATTTCCTTTTATCAATCCAGCATTTTTCAACTCTTTTAAATGCTGAGAAACAGTAGGTTGCGACAAGGGTAATTCATTGACAATAGCCCCACAAATACATGAATCCACTTTGAGTAAATACTCAATAATAGCGATACGCGCTGGATGTCCTAAAGCTTTGGCTAAAATTGCTAATTCGTTTTGCTGTTCTGTAAAACAATCGGTTTTTGTTGCACCCATAGTAATATATTTATATTGCAATATTACGATAAATATTTTAAACAAAATAATAATTATTGTTTTATTTATTTCAATAATAATCAAACTATTCTAGACAAATTAAAACTAGATTAGTATTAAATAATCATAAACAATTTTCTAAAAATACTTTTAACACTATATCTTGAAAATAAAATTTCA
>CANEXR010000271.1 GCA_947443815.1 Flavobacteriaceae bacterium
TAACTCACAAATTCACCCTTACATTTTAACAAAAAAACCGTATATTTGAAACTATATCACAACAAACAATACCCAAACCAAAATGTCACAAGACACTAAAGAATTAAAACTAGCCGTACTCATCGATGCCGACAATGTACCTTACAGTAATGTCAAAGGAATGATGGAAGAAATAACCAAGTACGGAACACCAACAACAAAACGCATTTATGCCGACTGGACAAGACCAAACGCTGGTGGTTGGAAAAATGTATTACTCGAACATGCCATTACACCCATTCAACAATACAGCTATACTTCGGGCAAAAATTCTTCTGATTCTGCATTGATAATTGATGCCATGGATTTATTGTATTCCGGCAAATTAGACGGTTTTTGTATCGTTTCCAGTGATAGTGACTTTACACGATTGGCCATCAGACTCCGAGAATCTGGAATGAAAGTAATTGGTATTGGAGAACAAAAAACTCCAAAACCCTTCATCAGCGCCTGCGACAGATTTATTTTCATAGAAGTATTAGATGGTGCCGTTAAGAAAAAATTACCTAAAAACCCTCTAGACAACGAAACTAAGAAAACAGTAGAAAAAACAACTACCGTAAAAACAATAGAAAAAACCAGTCAAAAACCACTTAACAAAATTGATGAACCCACCATCGAATTAATAGAATCTACTATAGAAGATATTGGAGATGACAGTGGTTGGGCATTTCTTGGAGACGTTGGGAATTTAATCGTTAAGAAAAAACCTGAATTTGACCCCCGAAATTATGGTTTCAGCAAACTTACACCAATGCTAAAATCCCTAACTGATATTCTTGAAATAGACGAAAGAGACTCCGATAAAAAAGGCATCAAACACGTATATGTGCGCTTGCGATTTAGTTAACTTTAAAAAAACATAAAATGAGACAAAAATTTTTCCTTTATGGCAGTATTGCTTTATTTATTTCTTTAGCAGCCTACTATTTCTTCAATGTAGGATTGACTTTATCAATCATTATAGTACTGCTCTTAATTGTTGGTTTAACCAATAGTATTCAAGAAAAACATGCCATTTTAAGGAATTTTCCTGTATTAGGTTATTTTAGGTATCTTTTTGAAATGATTGCTCCCGAAATTCAGCAATATTTCATAGAACGCTCAACAGATGGAAAACCATTTTCCCGAAACCAACGTTCATTAGTCTATCAAAGAGCAAAAAACATAGACTCCACCTCTCCTTTTGGGACACAATTACTACTTAACCAAACCAGTTATGAAGGAATAAAACATTCCATGTTTCCTGCCAAAGTAAACGAAGAATTACCACGAGTAGTGATAGGAGGACCCGATTGCAAACAACATTATTCAGCATCCCTATTAAATATATCAGCCATGAGTTTTGGTTCTTTGAGCGAAAACGCTATTATGGCACTCAATAAGGGAGCACACAAAGGCAATTTTTATCACAATACCGGAGAAGGCGGATTAACTGAATTTCATCAAAATGGAGGGGATATTACGTGGCAAATTGGAACTGGTTATTTTGGTTGCCGCAACGAAAAAGGAGAATTTGACAGCGAAAAATTTTCAGAAAAAGCGAATCTTCCTGCCGTAAAAATGATAGAAATAAAACTCTCACAAGGAGCAAAACCTGGTCATGGAGGCGTACTTCCTGCACAAAAAAATACAGAACAAATTGCGAAAATAAGAGGTGTACAACCACATACCACCATACTATCACCTCCCAGTCATAGCGCTTTTACTGATGCCAAAGGACTTGTGCATTTTATTGCTCAATTACGCCAATTATCAAATGGTAAACCAATAGGATTTAAACTTTGCATTGGTGAGACCAAAGATTTTGAAACCCTTTGCGAGGAAATGATTTCACAAAAATGTTATCCCGATTTTATTACCGTAGATGGTGCTGAAGGAGGAACAGGTGCCGCTCCATTAGAATTTGCAGATGGCGTAGGAATGCCTTTTGAACCCGCTTTGATTTTTGTAAATAAAACTTTAATTCGATATGAAATTCGCGATAAAATAAAAGTTATTTGCAGTGGCAAAATAATTTCTGGCTACTCTATCATTAGAGCTATAGCCTTAGGTGCAGATATTTGTAATAGTGCTCGCGGATTTATGTTTTCATTAGGATGTATCCAAGCTCTTCGATGCAATAATAACGAATGCCCAACAGGAGTTGCTACCCAAAACAAAATGCTGATGAAAGGCTTAGTAGTTACTGATAAATCCGAAAGAGTGTTTCATTTTCATAAAAACACATTGCATGCTGCTAATGAACTTTTAGCTGCAGCAGGTAAAAGTAGTTTTTCAGATGTTGATATTAATATTTTTATGAGAGGTGATGAGTTTGCGCATTTATCTGATTTATATTTTCCCGACAATTTAAAAAGTGTGACAAGACATTAATTACAAATCAAAAGCATAAAAAAAGGAGGCCTTATACAGGCCTCCGATTGTTAATTTTGATTTACCATCATCAAGCTTATACTTTTGACAGTATAGCTGATTATTGTGCAGTAAGTCTTGCGAGAAAACGAACACACACAAAGTAATGAATCAAAATCACGCTCAAAGATAATGTTTTTTAATATATAACTACTTAAAAAACAATATTTTAACCTATAATTAACGCCGTTAAATAGAACGTAAAAAAACTAATACTATTCCATTAAACACAACTGTTTTTCGTAAATACAATAATCAAATTTTAATCTTTATTTCTTAAAAACTATTAAACTTTTAATTTATACCCAAAAACCAAATCTTTAAAAACGGTATATTTGAAAATTGAAATCAAAAAAGCTACTAAATGCAACTCGTCTTCGCCTCTAACAATAAAAATAAAATCATCGAAATTCAGAATATGCTTCCTGAAACAATAGCCATATTGAGTTTGGAGGATATTGGTTGTTTTGAAGAAATTCCCGAGACTGCGCATACAATTGAAGGCAACGCTATATTAAAAGCTAATTATGTGAGTGAAAAATACGGTTATGATTGCTTTGCCGATGATACAGGATTAGAAGTTACTGCTTTGGATGGCGAACCTGGCGTTTATTCCGCCCGATATGCAGGTGACCAACGGAATGCAAATGACAATATGGATAAATTGCTTTTAAATCTTAAAGACAAATCCAACCGAAATGCCCAATTCAAAACCGTTATTACTCTAAACTTAAAAGGACAACAATATCTTTTTACAGGAATTGCCAAAGGCGAAATTACTTTCGAAAAGTCAGGAAGTCAAGGTTTTGGTTATGATCCAATTTTTAGACCCGAGCAATATTCTGAAACATTTGCTCAACTCTCATTAGAAATAAAAAATAAAATCAGTCACAGAGGAAAAGCAACATCGCAATTAATTGCATTTTTAAATACTTGCAAATAATTGTTTTAAATACAACATTTTTTATTTAAAAATTTAAATTTTTGGACTAATTTTTAGCTAAAAAATAGAAATTGCAAACTGTGAATACCAAATTTAAAATATAACTTTCTGATAATCAAATTATAATAAAATATTAATTCTTAAAATAGCATTAGTTTATATGGATTATAAACAGTAATTTTGCACCCTATTTTAAAAATACATATGAATAAATTTGAACAATTAGGATTGAGTGAATCGTTACTGAAGGCGATTTTAGATCTAGGATTTGAGAATCCGACCGAAGTACAGGAGAAAGCGATTCCCCTATTATTGGAAAAAGACACAGATATGGTTGCGTTGGCTCAGACAGGGACAGGGAAAACGGCAGCATTTGGTTTTCCAGTTATTCAGAAAATTGATGCCAACAACAGAAACACACAAGCATTAATTTTATCTCCAACACGCGAACTTTGTTTGCAGATTACCAACGAAATTAAAAACTACTCAAAATACGAAAAAGGTATTAA
>CANEXR010000272.1 GCA_947443815.1 Flavobacteriaceae bacterium
AAGCAACAAAACCACCTAAATCAGTTACAACGCCACCACCTAAATTTAATACCAGACTTTTTCTATCTGCACCAAGTTCGGTTAAAACCTTCCAAATTTCTACGCAAGTATCTATATTTTTATTGGCTTCACCTGCATCAAATTCTATAATTTCGATGGTAAGATCTGTTTCTAAATAGGGAAGAAATTTTGGTAAACAAACATCATTTGTACTGCTATCAACTATAATAAAGAGGGAAGAATATTTATTTTCTTTTAAATGAAGATTAAGGGCTTCATATCCTTTTTCGTTAAAGTAAATGGGGTAATTATTAGCTTGAATAGTTTGCATCTTTTTGTATGGATTAAAAGCGCAAAATAAGGTAATTTTTGCTAAATAATCTCCAAAACTCTGTCTATATTTGTAAAAAAATATAACAAATAATGAAAAATATATTCAATAATTCACAAATTGCATTTGCATTAAAAAGCGATACGGAACTTGATAGAGCTTATTTTCTTTTTAAAATGATTGATAGTCAGCCTTTAGTACGAATAGGGACTGCAGTTACTAATTTTGCATTGAAAGCAAATCTTCCAGTAGAGGGTTTGATTCGCGCAACCGTTTTTGACCATTTTTGCGGAGGTGTTAATGAAGATGATTGCCTTAGTGTTGTGGATAAAATGTTTACCAAAGGAGTCTCATCAGTTTTAGATTATTCTGTGGAAGGAAAAGAAGAAGAAGAACAATTTGATGCCGCATTAGAAATGACATTAAAAACTATTGAATTTGCTAAAGAGCGAAAAGCAATTCCTTTTGCAGTTTTTAAACCAACAGGTTTTGGACGTTTTGAATTGTATGAAAAATTGGGAGAAAAACAGGTATTAACGCCTGAGGAGCAAGCTGAATGGAATAGAGTAGTAGCGCGTTTTGATTTGGTTTGTAAAGAGGCACATTCTAAAAATGTGGCGCTTCTTATTGATGGTGAAGAAAGTTGGATGCAAGATGCTGCGGATGATTTAGTTACTGAAATGATGCGAAAATACAATACTGAAAAACCAATAGTTTTCAATACGTTGCAAATGTACCGCTGGGATCGTATGGATTATTTGAAAAAATTACATCAACAAGCTAAAAAAGAAGGGTTTTTAATTGGAATGAAATTGGTTCGTGGTGCCTACATGGAAAAAGAAATTTTGCGAGCAGAAGAAAAGGGATATCCATCACCTATTTGTGCTTCAAAAGAGGCTACAGATGAAAATTATGACGCTGCTGTACATTACATGATAGACCATTTAGATAGCATGTCTATTTTTGCGGGAACGCATAACGAATCAAGTACGTATGCCTTAATGGAATTGATGCAAGAAAAAGGAATTAAAACAAACGATGATAAAATATGGTTCGGGCAATTGTATGGAATGAGTGATAATATCAGTTATAATTTAGCCGCCAATGGTTATAACGTTGCTAAATATTTGCCTTTTGGTCCTGTAAAAGATGTTATGCCTTATTTAATTCGACGTGCAGAAGAAAACACCTCTGTTGCTGGTCAGACAAGTCGTGAATTGGCAATGATTAAAGCAGAACGCAATAGAAGAAAAGGGAAGTAGTGTTTTCAATTCTACTAAAAAATAGTTACAACTAAAAAAATCCATTTGCTAAAAATGGATTTTTTTGTTGTTGAAATGGAACTAGGAATTACTAAACTGTAAATTACTTAAATTTTTATAAATCCCATTTTCTAAAGCGATGAGTTCAGTATGAGTTCCTTGTTCTGTAATTACACCATTGTCAAGAACTAAAATTTGGTCAGCACTACGAATAGTTGAAAGGCGATGCGCAATAATAATGCTTGTTCTGCCTTCCATTAAAATTTCTAATGCTTCTTGAACTAATTTTTCGCTTTCACTGTCTAAAGAAGAAGTTGCTTCGTCTAAAATTAAAATGCTTGGATTTTTTAATAAAGCTCTAGCAATTGCGATGCGTTGTCTTTGTCCTCCAGATAATTTAATTCCTCTTTCGCCCACAATAGTTTCAAATTTTTCAGGAAAACTCTCGATAAAATTATAGGCATTCGCTTGTTTAGCAGCTGTAAGGATTTCTTCTTCAGTAGCATTTGGTTTTCCGTATGCAATATTTTCTCGTATTGTTCCACCAAACAAAATAACATCTTGTGGAACGATACTCATATTTCCGCGTAAGTTTTCTAAATCATAATCATAAACATTCTTATCATCAATCAAAATTTCTCCTTCATTAATAGTATAAAAACGAAGTAATAAAGATGCAATAGTTGATTTTCCAGCACCACTGGGTCCAACAATAGCTATTTTTTGACCAAATTCTGCAGTAAAACTCACATTTTTTAGTACTGAAATTTCTTTTCTAGATGGATAATGAAAAGCAACGTTCTTGAAGGTAACATTTCCTTTTATTTTTTCAATACTTAAGGCATTTTCAGTTGATTTAATTTGTTCAGGAACTTCCTCTAGTAATTCAAAAACTCTTTCGGTGGCACCAATTGCTTTTTGCATTTGTGCATACAACTCTGCAATTCCTCCAGACGAAGCACCAACATAACTAGAATATAATATAAAAGTAAATAATTCTCCGACAGTAATTTCTCCAGCAATACTTAATTGAACGCCATACCAAACAACTGCTACAATGGTTCCAAATAGGCAAATAATGATAAAAGACGCAAAATAACCTCTAAATTGTCCTCCTTTGATGGCAATTTTCACTACTTCCTTTATTTTGTCTTTGTAGCGTTCTATCTCGTACCATTCGTTTGCAAAAGCCTTAACAATACTGATTCCTTGCATGGTTTCTTCAACAACAACTTGGCTTTCTGCAACTTGATCTTGTACTTTTTTTGAATATTTTCTAATGAATCTCCCAAAAATGACAGCGGCAACTCCAACTAATGGAACTACTGAAATCATCATAATAGTCAGTTTGATATTAATACTTGCGAGCATAATGAAGCTTCCAATTATTAATATAAATTGGCGTAAAAATTCGGCTATTGTTGTAGTAAGTGTATCTTGAATCTGGCCAATATCATTACTTATTCTGCTATTCAATTCTCCAACACGTTTTTTAGCGAAAAAAGACATAGGGAGTTTGACCAAATTTGTATAAAGAGCCAAACGAACATTAGCTAATGTATTTTCAGTAAAATTAACAAAGAGTGATAGTCTAAAAAAGGAAAATACGGACTGCAATAATAAAACTAATCCAAGTCCAAGTGCAATTTGATTGGCTAGAGCCCCATCTTTTTTATTAACACAATCTACTAACATTCCCATGAATTTTGGAAAAGCCAATGCTGTAACACTTGTGAGAAGTAGAAAAACTAATCCGACATAAAATTTCCAACGATTTTTGCCTGCATATTTAAAAATAATTTTTGCTTTGTTAAGTGAATTTGCTGTAATTTTTACTTTTGGCAAATCGTTTTCTTTGAATCTTCCCATTTTTAATAATTTATTCTTCAAATGTACTACTATACCCATTGATTACAAAAAAATAATGAGTTTAGATTGAAGATATAAAATGTTGTTAACGAGGGAATAAGTAAATAATAGTTACTTATTTTATTTATTTTATAAAAAAACGCTTGTATTTTCGATTTCTAAATGTATATTTGCACTCGCAATAAGGATATGAAAATAACTTAATTGTTTTAGGGCGATTAGCTCAGCTGGTTCAGAGCACCTCGTTTACACCGAGGGGGTCGGGGGTTCGAACCCCTCATCGCCCACAAGTAGTACTACAATTAGTTTCAAAACCCTTTAAATCGTACGATTTAAAGGGTTTTTTCTTTTCCCATACAATCAAATTATTCATTAATGCGTGAACTGAAAGGGATAAAATCGGTTACCCTAAACTATCC
>CANEXR010000273.1 GCA_947443815.1 Flavobacteriaceae bacterium
ACATGCTTTTATTAAAGCAGAAGACAATAGAAAATCATTCTTTTATAATTTCAAATTCTTTTAGGGTCTAGACAAAACGAAAATTTCCACACAAACCAAAAACCCCCTCCTCTACATGTTAAACATTCTCTTATACCAAGGCAACACCTTAACACTAACTCCATATCCATATCCATATCCATACCCTTTGGTCGAATCAGTATCATTAAGAAGCAGGCACATATTAGGTAATTTACGCTCTTTGTACAAGCCATTTGGTATACTTAGCATTCGTTTTTCAAGGAAATTTGCTCTAGCTACATAAACAAAACAATCGGCATGTTTGGCTATCAATAATGTATCCGTTACCAAACTCACTGGTGCAGTATCTACAATAATATAGTCATACTGTGTTTTTAGCGTTTTAAACAATGCATCTACTTTTTTACTCATCAACAATTCGGCAGGATTTGGAGGTATAATTCCAGCGGGAAGTACAAAGAAATTCTCGAATCCTTTTTGTTGGATAATCAAATCTTCAATATTCAAATCCTTAGAAGACAAATAATTCGTCACTCCATGATCTGGAAGCACCAAATATTCATCTAATTTTGGATTTCTAATATCCATTCCTATCAATAGAACTCTTTTCCCAGAAAGCGCAAATGTAGCAGCTAAATTCACCGAAACAAACGTTTTACCTTCCTTTGGAAAAGTAGAGGTCAGGAAAATGGTTTTGGCCAGATTCTCGTCAACTTTACTAACCATAAATTCTAGATTGGTCCTGATAATTCGCAAAGCCTCCGCAGTACTAGTTCTACTCTCCGATTTAATAATTTCATTTGGAAAGTCAGAGGTTGGTACATCTCCAATAAAAGGAATGGATGTTTTACTATCTAAGTCCAATCGGCTTTTTATTTTAGTATCAAGCAAATCCATAAAATATATTACTGAAAACGGACCTAAAAGCCCAAGCAATAAAGCCGCCAAATAAATGATATTCTTTTTTGGTGCAACAGGAATTTTTGATGCCTTAGCAGCATCAATAACTCTAGCATTAGGTTCTGTAGCTGATAAAGAAATAGCGGTCTCTTCTCTTTTTTGAAGCAAATACAAATACAACTCTTCTTTAACTTTTTGTTGTCTGGCAATCACTCTAAACTGACGCTCCTGAACAGGTATTTTTCCAATTTTCGAATTCAGAATACTTTCATTACTGTGTAAGCCTCTTCTTTGAATGTTCAAATTAGATTGCAAACGGGCCAAGCTAGAATAGACATTGGATTTCAATGAAGAAAGCTCCTGATCCAATTTAACTACGGATGGATTAGCCTCTGTAGCTGATTTTAGGATTCTGTTTCGATCTAAAACAAGTTGGTTATATGAATTTATTAAGCCCGAAGCATCACTTTCACCATCAATAAGATTGCTAGGAAGCAAATCAGAATTAGTACTTTTTTTCATGTAAGCCAACAAAGAATTAACTACATTCAATTGAATTTCTGACTCTACTGACTTTTTATTGTACTCACTAGAGCCCTCAATAAAAAGTTTTGCCTCCGATTCAATATCAGTCAAATTATTCGATTTTTTGAATGTTTCTACATCTTGCTCCACGCCATCCAATTCTTGCGTAATCAATTTTAATCGGTTAGCAATAAATTGGGAAGTGTTTTCAGAGATGAAATTCTTGTCCGCCACCGCATCTTCATTGTATATTTGAACCAAATTATCCAAAAACACTTCGGATTTTTTCATTACTGGATCTACAATAGACAATTCAACTACACTACTGGTTTTACTTAAAGGAGTTACTTTCAAACGAGTCCTTAAACTTTCAACAACATTTTCAAGAGGCTTGATAACAATTGTAATGGACTTATCTCCATTCTTAAATTCATAGTGGGTATTGGTTGCTTTATTTATGATTAAATCGCCATAATTTGTTTTTATTAAATCACCATAACGAAATATTTTCTTATCTCCTAAAATAAATTTTGTTGTATCATCTTTTATCTCATTTGTTATTTCAAACGTTTTGGGTGTTAGTTCTAAAAATTTAAGCGTTGACTTACAATCATAAAAACCATCCTTTTTGTTGATAAAATCCAAGTTAATAGGTAACTTTTCAAAAATTTCAGAATTAGTAATTTTACCTTTAATTATTAACGATATATTCAAGTCCAATTTTTTAGCAGTACTCTCTATTAAAGTTCTTGATTTTAGAATTTCAATTTCATTGTCTACATTACTTTTTATTCCTGCGCCTAATCCCATGTCAGCAAAAGCTGAAAGTTCAGAAAGCATTCCTCCTTTTTTTTCATCTTTAACTAAAATAGTAGTGGTAGCCTGATATTGTGGTGTAGAATACCTAAGATAAACAAAAGCAATAACCAAACTGATTATTACCCCTAACAAAAACCATCGCCAATGGGCTAAATAGTTGTCTAAAATGGCTCTTAAATTAAATTCTTGTTCCAAGTTTTCGCTCGATGTATTATTATTTTCCATTAAAAAATTTATTTTGAAGTCGTAACAATCAAGGTGATTAAAGTAATTACTAAGGAAGTGATAGAAATAATAACACCCGTATTAGTACCTATGGCAGACCCATTTATCTTGTTTTTATTAGGTTCAACATAAACCACATCATTTTGTGCCAAATAATAAAAAGGGGAATTAATAAAATCAGCTTTTGTAATATCAACTCTATTGTAAGTCTTGATGCCATCAATTTCTCTAATAATCAAAATATTATCCCTCTTCCCATATATTGTCAAATCTTTTGCCATACTTAATGCTTCTATCAAAGTAACCCGTTCTGATGCTATAGGATAAGTCCCAGGAAAAGTAACCTCTCCTTGTAAAGAAACTTTAAAATTCATAATACGCAGATTTATTATTGGTTTTTTGATATAGGCACCGATTTTTTGTTGAAACAATAAAAGTGCTTCCGAACGTGTTAACCCACCAACCTTTATTTTTCCTAAGATAGGAAAATCAATAAAACCATTGGCATCAATCAAATATAACTGCGTCGTTTCCTGACCTCTTGCGATATCTTGCCGACTAGGACTAACAATACTTACTGATTTTAAATTAAATGGAACTGCAATTTCTGGATCGTCTGCCGAAACAATAATCATCAACAAATCATCTGCTTGCAGTTTAATTTCATATGAATTCGTTTTTTCTTTAGGTAAAGTATCTATATTTTGATAATAGACAATTTTCTCACGAGGAGCACAAGAGAAAAATAAGAGTATAAAAAGAAAGGGGGTTGTTTTTTGTAATGAAAAAAAATATTTCATGGGATTAACTGTTTTTTTTTAGGCAAATATAATATTAAGTATTTGTTTTTAAATTTTATTCTTACAAAAACATAAATAAAGATAGCTATTTACCTATTGAGTCTAATTGTTTCAATAGGTTTTAGAAACATAAAAATTGTAAGTGTTGACAAGAATGTAAAGCCGTTTTATTATTCATATAGCGTTCTTTTGTATCAAGGTAGTATTATTTTCTATTGTTTCTTTGATTATAAATAGGCTATCCATTTACAAGCAATAAAGTAGAGTGTAAAAATATCTTTTTTAATGAAAGTATCCAATTCAAATAATTCTCAAAATAAACCTTAGAATATGTACCCTATTATTTATCTAAAATTTCAAAGGTGGAGTTCATGCTTTTAAATTCTGGGACTATTTTTTTCATTTTAGCAACAAGATCATCATTATCATAGAAATTAGCTATCCCAATAAGCTCATCGATATCAGTATGCAAGGTTTCAAACTCGTCTTGAATTTCTTGAGCAATCATAATTTTATCATGATGAGTCGGAATTGTTTTTGAAGTATCGTTTAACAATTCCTCAAATAATTTTTCA
>CANEXR010000274.1 GCA_947443815.1 Flavobacteriaceae bacterium
AACTCATTGGCAGGTACATTGTCTGGCAAAATATAACTTCCTTCCGCCTTCAACATCGCTGGAAAAATAATGCAATGGAAAACAATATTGTCTTTTCCAATAAAGTGGACCAGTTTTGTATCTTGGTCTTTCCAGTACGGTTCCCAATCTTTTCCTTCGCGCAAAGCCCATTCTTTAGTGGACGAAATATAACCAATCGGTGCATCAAACCATACATACAATTTTTTTCCTTCGGCGCCTTCAACAGGAACATCAATTCCCCAATCCAAGTCGCGAGTTACCGCACGAGGCTCTAATCCACCGTCAATCCATGATTTTACTTGTCCGTAAACATTCGGCTTCCAGTCATTTTTATGCCCAACAAGAATCCATTCTTTCAAGAAATCTTCATAACGGTCCAAAGGCAAAAACCAATGTTTTGTCGATTTCAAAATCGGAGTTTCTCCCGTAATGGTCGATTTTGGATTAATTAAATCCGTAGCATTTAGCGTAGAACCACATTTTTCGCATTGATCGCCATAGGCTTCTTCGTTGCCACATTTTGGGCAAGTTCCCACCACAAAACGGTCTGCCAAAAACTGATCCGCTTTAGCATCATACAATTGCTCGGTTACTTCCTCAATAAAATCACCTTTGTCATACAGTTTTCTAAAAAATTCCGAAGCCGTATCATGATGGATTTTAGCCGAAGTTCTGGAATAATTATCAAACGAAATTCCAAAATCTGAGAACGATTTTCGGATGATTCCATCGTATTTATCAATAACTTCCTGTGGCGTAATGCCTTCTTTTTTGGCTTTCATCGAAATTGCCACACCATGTTCATCACTTCCGCAAACAAACAAAACATCTCTTCCTTGCAATCTTAAATATCTGGAATATATATCCGAAGGCACGTAAACACCCGCCAAATGGCCAATATGAATCGGTCCGTTCGTATAAGGCAATGCCGCTGTAATGGTATATCTTTTTGGATTCTGTATCATGATTCAATTTTATTGAGTGCAAAAATAAGATTTTTTATGGTAGGGACAAGTCGTGACTTGTCCGTACTTGTCCGTAATGGTGTAAATAAATTGTATTTTTTGTTTTATTTGGAGCTATTTACTTCGTCAGTTCGCTTCGCTCGTGTCCCCCGCTACCCGTTGCAAACGAAGTTCACTGAACTCCGCTGTAAATAAAAGCTAGGTGAAGTACTCTTCTTGTTTTTAAAGAAAAAACAAGAAGGATTTTCACTGCTATCGGGCATTTGGGATTTTAATCCGTCTTTTTTTTAATTTAGCTTTCCTTATCTTTGCAATCGTAATTAAACAAGATTAGAAATTATGCCTAAAGGACCTGAAAAAAACACCAAAAACAAGGCTTTACACACCAAATTACTCAATCGGAAAAAGGCTAAATTGCAAGAAGAGAAAAAAGAAAAAGCATTACGATTGAAAGCTTTGGTCGCCAAAATAAATCAACAAAAAAATACTGACGAATCAGATAACAAATAAATCAATTTGTATTTCTTTTCTGCTTTTATTTAACGGAAATTTGCCCAATATTTAAAAATAAAAACATGGAATTCGGTAGAATAATTATTTCAGAAACTGCAATGAACAGTGAAAACCTTCAAGATGTAATTCACTCGAATATTTCGGTAATCAACTTAATGCGGGAAGAAGGCGTGAACGATGATTTGATTCACGAAGATGCTTTGATGAGTTATTATTTAGATTATTATGTGTCCCAATATACGGAAGGAAATTTTGCTCAATTTGTTTATAATTCGAGTTGGGATAAAGAATTAAACGAATTAATTGAAGAAGGTTTGGCATTAATTGGCGCCCAAAAACATTTGGAATTGTTCCAACAGCAATCCAAAAAAGTAAAATTAATGAGCAGCGTAAAGCTCAATAAATTCCTAAAAGGGAAACTGGAAGGCGTAAACCCAATTAGAGATTTGCTCAACAGCGACACTTTTTTCGAAATAGAAGAAAACCTGATTGCGTTGAATGCCAATTTTTTAAAAACGCATCCCGATTTCGAAGTGCTTTCTGTAGACGACATGTTTGCCACCTTAGAAGAATTCGTGGGTCACGAGATTAAAAGAGCTTAATATAAAGTCAAAAGTTGCATATCATAAAGTCTTGAAGGTGTTTTCTATTGTACCCATTGTCTTTTCAACATTGAAAAAAGGGTGTCCAAATAAGGTTGTTTCCTAACACTTGACTTTATGACTTTATGACTTTCAACTTTTGACTGTTTTTTTGTCCCGTTTCTATCAAACATTTCCTTAAATTTGCTCCCATTATTATACAAGTTTGCGTTAAAAAAATCGACTATGTTACAAATTGCATTTATTAGAGAGAATCAAGAAAAAGTAATCAAGGCTTTGGCAAAGAGAAATATCGATGCTACAAGTATTGTTGAAGAAGTGGTACAACTGGATGAAAAACGTCGCGCTACGCAAGTGGAGTTAGACGGCATTTTATCCGAATCTAATAAATTATCCAAAGACATTGGCGAATTGATGAAAGGCGGAGAGAAAGCAAAAGCCGCTATTCTAAAAGAAAAAACAGTTTTAAACAAAGAAAAAAGCAAAGCTTTAGCGGAAACAGCTGATGTACTTGCTGCTGAACTTTTAGAAAAATTATATACATTACCCAATCTTCCTGCTGATATTGTTCCAGTTGGTAAAACACCTGAGGAAAACCTAAATGTTTTTGAAGAAGGTGAAATTCCTGTTTTGCACGAAGGAGCACAACCGCATTGGGAATTGGTAAAAAAATACGACATCATCGATTTTGAATTGGGTGTAAAAATCACAGGAGCAGGATTTCCGGTGTATAAAGGAAAAGGAGCCCGATTGCAACGCGCCTTGATTAATTATTTCTTGGACAAAAATACGGCTGCCGGTTACAATGAAGTTCAAGTTCCCCACATGGTGAACGAAGCATCAGCTTACGGAACGGGACAATTGCCAGACAAAGAAGGGCAAATGTACCATGATAAAACCGATGATTTATACTTAATACCAACAGCTGAGGTTCCAGTGACGAATTTGTTTCGCGATGTCATTCTAAGTGAAAACGAATTGCCAATTTTAACGACCGCTTACACACCTTGTTTCCGTCGTGAAGCAGGTTCTTATGGCGCTCATGTACGTGGATTGAACCGTTTGCATCAATTTGACAAAGTCGAAATTGTACGTGTGGAGCATCCGGATAAATCCTATGAAGCTTTGGACGGAATGGTGGAGCATGTTAAAAACATACTTCAAGAATTAAAATTACCATACCGAATATTGCGTCTTTGCGGCGGCGATATGGGTTTCACATCAGCTTTGACGTATGATTTCGAAGTATTTTCTACCGCACAAGATCGTTGGTTAGAAATCAGTTCGGTTTCTAATTTTGAGACTTTTCAAGCCAATCGTTTGAAATTGCGTTTCAAAGACAAAGACGGGAAAAACCAATTGGCACATACCTTAAACGGAAGTTCATTGGCATTGCCAAGGGTTTTGGCTGGAATTTTAGAAAATTACCAAACTCCCGAAGGAATTGTAATTCCAGAAGTTTTACGTCCGTATTGCGGGTTTGATATTATTGACTAAAAATCAAAAAATTTGAACCATATAAGTTCATTTAAGTTTTGAAATTAATACGCAAACAATTTGTCATTTCGACGAAGGAGAAATCACACAAGTAGAGCAACTAATGCGATTTCTCCTTCGTCGAAATGACAAAAGAGTAAGTCCATTTAATGAATTCTCACATGCCCTTAAATCCTTTATATGGTTTATAAAAATTGATGTTTTAAGAAATGATAAATCTTAAAAAAATACTTATGAAATATTTACTCATGATTTTTTTGGCT
>CANEXR010000275.1 GCA_947443815.1 Flavobacteriaceae bacterium
GGATATTATCCAAAAAGGAGATTTGTTTGGGGAATTGACTTTGGAAACAGACGGTCAAAGCAATGAATATGCTAAAGTACTTTCTGATGATGTGGCGATTTGTAGTTTCCTGATGTCTGATTTTGAAGATTTGTTACTTCGAAATCCAAGTTTAGCTTTGTCTTATACTAAATTTGTAGGATTGAAAATGAAGCGCATCAAAAATAGTTATGCCAATTTAATTTCTAAAGATGCCAAAACGAGACTGCATCAGTTTCTGAAAGATTGGGCTGATAAAGAAGGGAAACGAACCGAAAACAAGGTCGTTATCGAAAATTATCTGACTCAAAATGATATTGCACAAATTATTTGTACCTCAAGACAAACTGCCACTCAATTGCTCAATGAGATGGAAACGAACGGTATGATTCAATATAATAGAAAAGAAATCATCCTTTCAGACATTACAAAATTATAATTTCAATTATTTTGTTGCTATTGTAAAGTAGCTGACAAAAGGCATTTTTGACTCTAACTATCTTTGTTAAAGAAAAATCAAAGTGTCATTTTAAATCAAAATACAATGAAATCAAAAATGGAAGAATACTCAAAAAAGACCCCTAAACGTAGTGTGAAAAAGCAATTTTTAGTGTTGCTTTTAGGCTTTATTTCTATTGCCACATTTGCACAAAATGAAAGCAAAAGAACCACTCATTTTAATTTAGAAAAAAAAGTAGCTATTCAAGGATACGACCCTGTAGCTTATTTCAAGCAAGGAAAACCAGTAAAGGGGGAAAAAGAATGGACCTTGGCTTATGAAGGTGTTATTTATACTTTTTCTTCAGCTGTGAATAAAGAATATTTTTCTAAAAACCCATTAAAATACGAACCACAATTTGGAGGTTGGTGCGCCTTTGCTATGGGAAATTCTGGAGAAAAAGTCGAAATAAATCCCGAGACATTTAAGATTATCGATGGCAAATTATATTTATTTTACAATGCATTCTTCAATAATACTTTGAAAAGTTGGAATAAAAATGAAACTACTTTGAAATCAAAAGCTGAAGTTAATTGGAATAAAATTATTAAATAATTCAATCAAATTATCATGAAACATCCATTGTTTATTTGGGCAGTTCGAATTGTTGCTGCTTTTATTTTATTGCAAACCCTATATTTTAAATTTACAGCTGCAGAAGAAAGTGTGTATATATTCACGACTTTAGGAATGGAACCTTTCGGTAGAATTGGTTCTGGGATAGCGGAATTAGTGGCTTCCATCTTGATTTTATTACCAAGAACTACTTTGTATGGCGCCATAATTGGGCTTGGTGTGATGACTGGTGCTATTATGTCACATTTGTTAGTATTAGGAATTGAAGTGCAAAATGACGGGGGGACTCTTTTTATTTTGGGGCTAATTACCTTTCTTTGTTGTGCACTATTGATTTTTGTAAATAGAAATAGAATACCTGATTTATTAAAATTAAAATTATAATATGCTCATACCTTCCATAAATAATAGCTTAAACGAATTGATTCATTTATTGAGTCAGTTGTCTGATGCGGAGTATTCTAATTCGTGTGCTGAATTGAGTAATGCAAGTATCGGAGAACATACAAGGCATATTATTGAAATGTTTCAGTGTTTGGAAAGTCAGTACGATTCGGGTATTTTGAATTATGACAAAAGAGCCCGAAATAGTCAGATTCAAACTAGCACAAAGTTTGCAATTCAGCAAATAGATGGTGTACAACAAAATCTGGAAAAAGAAAATAAAAATATTGAGCTTCAACAAATTATTGATGGAGAAAAAATCTGTATCCAAAGTAATTATTACAGAGAAATGCTATATAATTTAGAGCATTGTATTCATCACCAAGCCCTTATAAAAGTGGCGATTTTGAAATTTTCAAATATTACAATTGATGAAAATTTTGGTGTTGCTCGTTCCACAATAGAATACAGAAAGCAATGTGTACAGTAAGTTTTGTTAGTTCTCATAATAAGGTAATTATTACTTCTAATAGGGACGAAAAAGTAATTAGGCCTAGTGCCATTCCACCCAAAAACTACATTATAAACGGCAAGCATGTTTTTTTTCCAAAAGATTCAAAAGCCGGTGGAACTTGGTTTGCTGTTACTGCTGATGGAACTGTTTTAGTCTTGCTAAATGGAGCTGATGAAAAGCATAAAGCCCAACTTTCCTATCGAAAAAGTCGTGGATTAATCGTTTTGGAAATTATAAGTAGCACATCTTCAAAGGAATTTTGGGATGAAATTAATTTAGAAAACATTGAGCCTTTCACCTTGGTACTATTTCAAGGGAATAAACTTTTTCAACTCCGATGGAATGGAATGGAAAAAGAATCTGTTGGCTTGGATGTTGATAAAAATCATATTTGGTCATCATCAACATTGTATTCTAAAGAAATTAGGGAGAACCGTTCGGAATGGTTTTATAGTTTTTTAGAATCAAATATTGAGATTTCAGAGAAAGAAATGCTTCATTTTCATCGGTGTACTGAAGTAGAAAATCAGGAGAATGGATTGGTTATTAACCGAAACAATGAAATGAAAACGGTTAGTATCACACAGTCAGTAATCGAAAAAAATAAAGTGACACTAGTACATTCTGACCTGATGGAAAAGAAAGATTTCGCAACTTCATTTATCACAATTTAAGAATGAATAGGAATCAAAAAAATACAAAAAGGGCATATAAATTACTTTTTCATAAAATGACGCATTGGGAATATTGGCCTTTTCAGCTTGTTTATATTCCCATTTATTTCCTTTGGGCTTACTATTCGTTGAAAGCAAAATCAATTTTTTTCTTTAATGCTTCGAATCCGACTATAAAAAATGGTGGGTTTATAATGGAATCCAAAAAAGCAATTTATGATTTAATTCCACAGCAATTTTATCCCAAAACAGCCCGCATAAAAGAAGGGACTTTAGTAAAAGAAATTATAAAAACAATTCAAACTTCAGGGATTAATTATCCTTTTATTGCAAAACCAGATATCGGTCTACGCGGTTCAGCTGTAAAAAAAATAAACAATGAAGGGGATTTACATACTTATGCTGAGAAAGCAAATTTTGATTATATCATTCAAGATTTAATTCCTTACGAAAAAGAGGTTGGCATTTTTTATGTTCGTTATCCAAACGAAAAAAAAGGAAAAATAACAGGAATTGTTTCCAAAGAATTTCTAATTATTACTGGAGATGGAATTCATACGATGCAAGCATTAATCAAGCAAAATCCGCGTTATGAATTGCAACTTGAAGTATTAGAAAAAGAATATGGGGATACATTATTGACTATTTTGCCGAAAGGTCAAAAAACAAATTTAGTTCCTTATGGCAATCATGCAAGAGGAGCAAAATTCATCGATGGAAGTCATTGGATTACACCAAAACTAACAGATACAATTAATGAAATGTGCATACAAATTCCTGGATTTTATTTTGGGAGACTTGATGTTATGTATGAAACTTTTGAGGCATTAGAAGCGGGAATTAATTTTTCTATTGTAGAGTTGAACGGCGCAGCAAGTGAACCAACACATATTTATGATCCTAAACATTCTTTGTGGTTTGCATGGAAAGAACTAGCTCGGCATATTACTTTTATGTACCAAATAAGTGCAATGAATCATAAAAATGGGACGCCTTATTTAAAACATAAAGCTGGAATGAAAGAATATCGATTGCATTTGGAACAAAGCAGAAAAATTATAAATTTCTAATCGGATGAAAGTAATAAAGAACTGTCTTGTTGGTTTTATAGTAAGTTTTTTGGGTTCGATTCCGCTTGGATATTTGAATATTATTGGTTTTGAAATTTACAAAAAACAAGGAATAAGTACAACAA
>CANEXR010000276.1 GCA_947443815.1 Flavobacteriaceae bacterium
ATGGGCAATTGCAGTTTACAATAATAAAGAGGTTAATATTCCTTTGTTGAAAAACAGAATGGGCGCCTCAACAACCGATAAAGTAATTGGTTCTGTTCAACATCTTGAATATTCGATTGCAGATGCTTTGAATAAAATTACTAAAGAGAAACAGAAAAAGATTGCTATCATCAAAGGAAATGGTGAACTTCATGAAGCTTATATTGCCAAATTTCTATTGCAAGTAAGAGAAAGTTATCATATTGGGCCTTTTACTTTAGATTCTGTTGCCAAAAATCCAATTGGAAGCTTAGAGGCTTTAAAGAAATATGATTTAGCTATTATTGCCAAACCAACCGAGACTTTTACTGATGGAGAAAAGCAGGTTTTAGATCAGTTTATAATAAATGGTGGAAAAACCATTTGGCTTATTGATCAAGCAAATGCCGAAATGGATAGCCTTTACAACCGTTCAGGTGCTACATTAGCGTTTCCTAGAGACTTGAATTTGAATGATATGTTCTTTAAATACGGCATCCGAATCAACCCTGACCTTGTAAAAGATGAACAAGGAAGCCCAATAAAATTAGCTTCGGGAGATCCGGGAAGTGCGGCCCAGTTTCAAGAATTCAATTGGAAATTTGCACCTCAAATATATCCTAACAGTTCCCATCCTATTGTGAAAAATTTGGGAGGAATCAAATTTGATTTTGCCAATCCAATTGATACTTTAAAAAATGGGATTAAGAAAACTATTCTGTTGCAATCCTCCCAATATTCAAAAAAAATAGGAACTCCTGCCGAAATTAATTTGAGTATCGTTACCGAAGAAACTACGCCTGCAGATTATGTAAATAAAGGGAATATCCCGCTTTCAGTTTTATTAGAAGGCAGTTTCCATTCGATGTTTGAAAATCGAGTTTTGCCTTTTGACCAAAAAACATTTCAGGCCAAAGGGAAAGGAAATAAAATGATTGTTATTTCGGATGGGGATTTGATTCGAAATCAATTAGACAAGAACGGTCAACCAGTAGAATTAGGATACGATCAAAAATCAGGAAATTTGTATGATAACAAAGATTTCCTGATCAATTGTGTCAATTATTTGCTTGATGACAATGGACTTATTAACATTAGAAGTAAAGATTTAGATTTGCCCATTTTGAATAAAGAAACCGTTTATGAAAACTATACGCAAACCCAATTCCTAACTATCGGGCTTCCAATTCTAATTTTAGGGCTTTTTGGAATTGTATTTACATTCCTCCGAAAAAGAAAATACAGCCGATAGATGTTAATAAAAAAATTTCAAAACTAAAATAGTTTACGATATATTTGTAAAGTGTATAGTTTTTGAAAAAAGCTAAAAGTATACCCAAAAATAATAAAATCCAACAGATGAAATTTATAGTATCGAGTTCATACTTATTAAAACAATTACAAGTTCTAGGTAGCGTTATCAACAATAGCAATACTTTACCTATTTTAGATAACTTTTTATTTGAATTAGACCACAATGTGTTAACCGTTTCTGCTTCTGATTTAGAAACTACAATGTCTGCTTCATTAGACATTGATTCTACTAGCAAAGGAAGTGTTGCTGTTCCTGCAAAATTACTTTTGGAAATTCTTAAAACATTTCCTGAACAACCCTTAACTTTTACCGTTGAAGAAAACAGTACGATTGAAATTAGTTCAAATTCGGGGAAATACGCTTTGGCTTATGCTCCGGGAGAAGAATTTCCAAAATCAGTTAACTTAGACGAACCTTCTGTAACGCTTGTTCCTGCTGATGTATTGGCAACAGCAATAAGCAAAACAATTTTTGCAGCTGGTAATGATGATTTACGTCCTGTAATGTCAGGAGTATTTTTTCAGTTTTCTCCACAAGGATTGATATTTGTCGCTACAGATGCACACAAATTAGTTAAATATGCACGAACTGATGTAACAGCTTCACAAGTTGCCGATTTCATTATGCCAAAGAAACCTTTGACTATTTTGAAAAACATTCTTTCCTCTTCGGATACTGAAGTGAAAATTGAATACAACGATTCGAATGCTACCTTTTCATTTGACAACTACATTTTAATGTGCCGTTTAATTGATGGAAAATACCCTAATTATGAAGCGGTTATTCCTAAAGAAAATCCAAATAAATTAATGATAGACCGTTCTCTTTTCTTGAGTTCTGTACGTCGTGTAGCTATCTTTTCAAACAAAACAACGCATCAAATTCGTTTGAAAATTGCTGGTGCAGAATTGAATGTTTCTGCCGAAGATATTGATTATTCCAACAAAGCCGAAGAAAGGTTGACCTGTGATTATCAAGGAGATGATATGCAAATAGGTTATAATTCTCGTTTCTTGACCGAAATGTTAACTAACTTACAATCGGATATGATTATGCTTGAAATGTCATTGCCTAACAGAGCTGGAATTCTTACTCCTATTGATGGATTAGAAGAAGGAGAAACAGTAACGATGCTTGTTATGCCAGTAATGCTTAACAGCTAAACATTATAAAATACGCTAACTAACCAAACCACTTTTATATTCGAAAAATCGCAATTTCTAACCAGAATTGCGATTTTTTTTTTATTTTATTCCGTGTTTTGATTTTAGAATAACGATGGGAATTATCTGAATCGATTATATGACTCCCATTTTTTTCATGAGAAAGGTAGCACTTCTGTTCTGACAAATTCCGTTTCTTAGTTTGTAATCAAAATGCAAATCATTATCTTGAATTTCAACTTCAAAGCACTTGTTGGTCAATATATTCGGGTAGTCATTAGTAGTCAAACAAACCTCAATATCATGCGTGGCAATAGCTCCGACCGCTTTCTTAGCAATAATTTTTTTGACCACTTCTATAGTTCCGTTTCTTTTATCATCCGAATTAGTTCCTCGTAATATTTCATCTAATAATACAAAAGCGGGATTTCCTACTAATTCGTCCATAATTTGTTTTAATCGTTTGATTTCAGCAAAGAAATAGGACTCGCTATCCGACAACGAATCGGATAATCGCATGGAAACTAAAACAGGTAAAGGATGCACATTAGCTTGACTGGCACAAACTGCCGAACCCATTCCAGATAAGACCATATTGATACCCAAACTTCTCAGAAAAGTACTTTTCCCCGACATATTAGAGCCTGTTAAAATCATGAAAGATTGTGGCTGAAACTGCACCTCATTCCCTATTCTCGTTTTGGGATTTAATAAAGGGTGACTTAAATTTGAGAAATCAATTTCGTATTTGCTGTTTAATGTTGGGAACACAAAATCAGGATTGTTATAAGAAAGATTGGCCAAACTGTTAAGCATTTCAAATTCGCCAATGACTTCGAGCCAATCTTCTAATACAGCTGCATGTTCGTTTTTCCATTCTATCAAAGCCTTTAAAACATGTACATTAAAAAGAAATTTTCCATTAAAAACAATGGCTGTAACAAAATTTCCAATGCTATCCATATTAGCAAACAAGGATGCTAATTGTTTTAAATGCCCACTTGCATTTTCTTTTTTGAAGGTTAGTCTTTGTTGTAAATCAAGTAATTTTTTTGATTCAAAAGACTCATTTTCAATTTTTTGTAACAACAAACCATACTGACTGATGATCTTATCAATATTTGAAGCATTAGCAATTTCGATTTGGATTCGCTTGAAAAATTTGCCTAAAAAACCTAAATTAAAAACAAATAAATAGGTTAAATAAGAAAGAAAAATCGCTTTAGATGTTACTAAATATGCCATTAAAACTCCTGCAAAAAGACAGGGAGTCACAAATGAAATCCATATATTCATTTTGGATAAAGGAGCACTTTTAAATTTACTCCATTGTAACAAGGTTTGATAACTGA
>CANEXR010000277.1 GCA_947443815.1 Flavobacteriaceae bacterium
GCTATTATGGTGTCAAGGATTAAAGCCATAGAATAACTACAATTTTACTATCAAAAAAGCCCGATACTTTCCCAAAAGGTATCGGGCTTTTTTATTGTGTCAGAAAAATTTTAAAAAAAATTTAATTTGAAAGTAATAACTTATAAAATTTTATTATTTTTATAATCTGAATCTTACAATAATTTTTACAAAGCTTAGATGCCTCAATTTTAATTTATGAAATGATAGCGCTTCATGCTGAAGAAAAGAAATCAAAAAAATAGCAAAACTACTTATGAACAAATTACTACTTCTTTTTTTGATTGTCTTCCAAACAAGTTTTGTTTTGGCACAAAAGAAATCCGTTTTAATTGGAAAAATTATAGCTCTACAAACACAAAACCCAATTGAGAATGTAGTTGTCAGCATACAAAATACAATGGAAATACAACTTACCACAGCCGATGGCAAATTTAAATTGGAAACCTCAACCCAAGGAAAACAATTGGTATTAGTGCATAGCCAAGGATACAAAGACAAGCTTTTTTCAATAGAAATCAGGGAAGAGCAAACACTAGATTTAGGTACAATTCCTTTGGAAGAAGATCAAAATTCCGAACAACAAACAAATGTTATCGCCTTATTTGAAACGGATTTAAGTGAGGACAATAGTGGTTCTGAAAATACGTCAGGACTTTTACAATCTTCAAAAGATGCCTTTCAACAAGCCGCCGCATTCAGTTGGGGACAAGCGAGTTATAAAATTCGAGGACTGGATAGCGAACAAGCAACAATGATGATTAATGGCCTTTCGATGAATAAACACTATGATGGCAGACCACAATGGGGCGATTGGGGAGGATTAAACAATGTATTAGGCAACCAAGAATTTTCGATTGGAACCGCTCCCTCCGATTATGCATTTGGCGGAATTTTAGGTACTCAAGAAATCAATACCCGAGCATCAATATACAGAACAGGCAGCCGAATTTCATTTTCAGGTTCAAATACCAATTACAGTTCTCGAATGATGGGAACTTATGCTTCCGGAATGAACTCAAAAGGTTGGGCAGTTGTAGTTTCGGCCGGCAAAAGACTCGCTCAAGAAGGTTATTTTCAAGGAACAACTTATGATGCTAATTCTTTTTTTATAAGCATAGAAAAAAAAGTAAGCAATCGACATGCGCTTAATTTTACTGGATTTTATACGCCAAATTCCCGCGGGAAAAACTCACCCAATACCGCCGAAACTACCCAACTTACTTCCGAAAAGTACAATTCCTATTGGGGTTTTCAAAACGGTCAAAAGAGAAATGCTAGAATAAAAAAAATCGAAGAACCTGTGTTAATGTTCAGTCATTTTTTTAAAATAAATGCGCAATCTAATCTTAATTCCAATGTACTCTATCAGTTCGGAAAAATAACCAATAGCAATATTGATTACCAACATGCCAACAGCCCAGACCCAAGCTATTACCGGAAAATGCCCAGTTACTTCAGTTCACTTTATGCCGCAGATAATGGTGAATTTTCAGGAGCTTTTACACCTGATTATGATAATGCCGAAAAAAGTAAGGCACAATTTTTAGCCCAACCACAAATCGATTGGGACACAATGTATCATGCCAATCAAAATGCGGTATTAGATTCAAATGGAACTATTTCTGGTTATGAACCTGCCAAAAGCAAATATGTTCTTTATGACGACCATACAGATGATAAAACCATTGCAGCATCCTCAACATTTAATTCACAACTTACCGAAAATATATTTGTAACTGCCGGGGCTGCTTTCAATAAATTAGCGTCACATAATTACCAAAAACTTACTGATTTATTAGGGGGTTTATATTTTGATGATATTGATGCTTTTTATAAAGGAAACCAAGCTCAATCGGATTTGAATCATCCCAATCGACAAGTAATTGTAGGCGATTTGTATGGATACAATTATAATTATTCGGCGCATACCATCAATGGTTTTTCACAATTTAAATTCGCTTACAAAAAAGTAGATTTTTATTTGGCACAAAGCTTTTCCAGCACGTATTATCAAAGAGAGGGTTGGTATAAAAATGGCATTTATGAAACAACATCTTTGGGAAAAAGCAAGAAAGTAAGCTTTGAAAATTTTGGTTTCAAAGGCGGAATAACAGTTAAAATATCTGGAAAACAACTAGTTCTTTTTAATGGAGCACATCTCACTAAAGCGCCAAATTTGCGAAATACATTTCCAAATGCAAGGTTAAACAATACCATTACAAATGGGTTAGAAAGTGAAAACATCAGTAGTTTAGACGCTAGTTACCTCTATCGCTCCCCCAAATTAAAAGCGCGAGTTACAGCCTATTATTCTTTGATAAAAAATACTACACAAACTTCATTCTTTTATGCCGAAGGTATTTTTGATGATGGAGCAGGATATTCTAATACCGATGCTTTTGTAAGTCAAACTTTGACGCATTTAAATAAAAAAAATTGGGGCACCGAATGTAGTTTTGAATACCAAATCAACTCCACTTTGAAAACTACTGCGGCAATAGCTTTTGGAGAATTTACTATTGACAGTAACCCAAATGTAACTATTGTAAATGATGCTGCGGCTTCATTAGAAAATACAAATCCTATTTTTGATTTTGGAAAAGCATCCTTACAAAACTACAAACAAGCAGGAATGCCACAACAAGCCTATGGGTTTGGAATTGAATACCGAAATCCTAAATATTGGTGGATAGCTATGAATAGCAATTATTTGTCAAACAGTTATGTCGATGTTTCTCCTATTGCTAGAACTGCTGTTTTTTATAAAAACCCTGCTAGTGGTTTCAACTTCCCCGAAGCTACCGAAGAACGTGCCAAAATTCTACTCAAACAAGAGAAGTTTAAGCCCGTGAGTTTACTGAATTTTAGTGGTGGGAAATCATGGAGGATTTACGGAAAAAATGTTGGGCTTTTTGTAAGTGTCAATAACCTGCTTAATGTTGCCTACAAAACAGGTGGTTATGAACAAGCCCGAAATGCCAATTTCAGGCAACGAGACCAAGATATTTCAAGCGGCACGCCATCCTTTGGGAATAAGTATTTTTATGGCTATGGCAGAACCTATTTTGTTAATCTAAACATTAATTTATAATTGAAAATTATCTTTTATTAAACACTATAAATAATTCCAAAAGTTAAAACATATCCGTTCAATTAAACCAAATTTCTATGAAACCAACTTTCTATCCTTTATTTTTAGCTACAGTAATTGCGTTGCTTTTTACAAGTTGCGTGAAAGAGGAATTTTCAGTTCCAAAATTAACCTGTACACAACCTGATTTAATCGTTAATCGAACTGTAAACGAAGTTCGCGCCAATGCAAATGCGATTGTCACACAATATCCTTTTGATGATATTATTGAAGCCTATGTGGTTTCTAGCGATGCATCCGGAAATTTCTTCAAATCGATTTCCTTTCAAACTTTGGCCACAGCCGAAATACCTGCCATAGGTTTTAGTGTTCCCATAGACGCCAGTAATTTATATATTGATTATAGAATCGGGAACAAAGTCTATCTAAAACTGAAAGAGCAATACACGGATATTTCCTTTGGCAATTTACGGATTGGTAGTATTTATGTGAACTCCTACAATGAAGGTTCTGTTGGAAGGCTTTCGCAAAACGAATATAAAAAAGTATTGCATGCGTCTTGTACAAACGTAAGTGAAGAGGTATTAGTTAATCCTCTTTCTATTGCCGAACTGCTAAACGATTCCCATTTGAACACCTTAGTTGAATTGTCTGATGTTCAATTTACCGCAGCGGCAATTGGAAGGCATTATTACGAAGAAACCAATGATATTGGAGGTGCTACCAATTGGAA
>CANEXR010000278.1 GCA_947443815.1 Flavobacteriaceae bacterium
AATTCAGGCCAAATACCATTGGAAATAATGAATTCCACCGCTTGTTCGAAAGAATTGAACATACTTTTATAAAACAATTCTTGTTTGACAAAATGTTCTGATGAAAATGTTTGTGCAATTTCGATGTTGTATAGCATTACATCAGCAATAACAAATGGGTCTACACCTAATACAACAAAGTGTTTGATGTATTTTTGTGCTACAGAGCGTCTCATTTTGGGCTTGCTCCTTCTGCCCGCTTTTTTTAGGGGAAAATATTCGTTCGAAATTTTAAGCTTGCATTCTTTTAAAAGCGTTTCTTCTTTTGGATTAAAAACAAAGTCGTAATAGACTTTTACAGGACTGAATTTTTCATACAACTCGATAATTTGCTCTTCGAGTTGCTCTTTGTTAAGTTCAGACAAGTATTTTTTTAAATCGCGTTTGCTCATAATCAAAGTTTAAGATTACAAAAGTAAATTACTTTGACAATCAATGCATCAAAAACGAACGATAATCCCTAATTTTGTTTTTATCATACTTAATAATTGTACATCAAATGCTCAAAATTTTCAAAATTATCGCTATTCTCGAAGGGATTTCATACTTGGTTTTATTTTCTAATATGCTTTTTATAAAACCAAACGATCTGATTTTATACAAAACATTACTCTTTCCTATTGGGATGTCACACGGTTTGCTTTTTGTGAGTTACATTATTTTAGCGGTAATGCTTAAATTTGAAACGGATTGGGATTGGAAAAAATTTGGAATTATTTGCCTTGCTTCTATCGTTCCTTTTGGTACTTTTTATATTGAAAAAAAATACTTGAAAAATGTTTAAAATCATAGAAGTATTATTTACTTTTTTATATCCAATTCTCCGAAAATGGGGATTGGGAAGTACGTCAGCCTCGTATTTGAGTTTGTTGCTGAATATAGCACTGCTTTACTTTTTGGCGTATGGAATTTACATTGTATTCCGACTTCTTTTAGTCACTTTAATGGCTATTATTGCCAAAAGAACAAAAACTAAATTTGATGATTTATTGGTGAGTAATAAAACGGCAAAATACATTGCGTATTTAATTCCGTTATTATTTGTGTATAAATCAGTCCCCGTAATTTTAGACCGATTTGATTATTGGGAAGGTGTTTTTGCCAAAATGGTAGGCGTTTATATTGTTTTACTGCTGTTGTGGATTATTAGAACCGTTTTTAATGCCCTAAGAGATTATTTGAAATTAAAGCCCGAATATAGTGATAAACCGATAGATAGTTTTATTCAGGTTATTATGATTGTGCTGTGGTCTGTAGGAATTACGGTTATTATTTCGAAATTATTTGATATAGATCAGAAGGAGCTTCTTACTATTTTGGGAGCTGTTTCAGCATTGATTATTTTAATTTTTAGAGATACTATTTTGGGTTTTGTAGCTAGTGTTCAAGTGGCAATAAATGATATGGTTCGGATTGGTGATTGGATTACAATGGATAAATTTGGTGCCGATGGCGATGTGATTGAGATTAATTTAGCGACTGTAAAAGTTCGAAATTTTGACAATACAACCACTACAATTCCTACTTATAGCTTGAGTTCTGATTCGTTTCATAACTGGCGCGGAATGCTTAATTCGGAAGGGCGCCGCATAAAAAGACACATCCTCATAAAAGCAAGTAGCATCCGGTTTATAGAAAATGCCGAGTTGGATGATTTCAAAAAAATCCAATTGATTAGTGATTATATCGATAAAAGAAAAGTTGAAATTGATCACTATAATTCTATTCATACAATAGACAAATCGCTTCCTATAAATGGACGCAATCTCACTAATTTGGGCTTATTTCGAAAATACATTACCCAATACCTCTACCAACATCCGAGTTTAAATAAAGAAATGCTGATGCTTTGTAGGCAATTGCAAGCTACCTCACAAGGAATTCCGTTAGAAGTATATGCTTTTTCGAAGGATAAACAATTTCAAAATTACGAATACATTATGTCTGATATTTTTGATCATATTATAGCTTCTGTGCAGTATTTTGATTTAGAAATTTATGAATTACCCTCTGCACAAAGCACATTTACTACAGGAAATAATTAAAAATTCAAAAAATGGAAACGACTGATTGGATTGGTTTTATTGGCGTAAGCCTACTTTTGATAGCTTATTTTCTTAATTTAAATAATAAAATAGCCAAAGACAGTTTAAGTTATCTTTGGTTAAACTTTGTAGGAGCAGGAATTGCTTGTATTGCTTCGGTATTACTACACTATTTACCTTTTGTGATTTTGGAAGGATGTTGGACTTTGGTTTCAGCCATTGGATTGATTCTTTATTTTAGAAAAAAGTAATATGTCAGGAGAAAAGAATTTAGAAAAATTGCTTAAAACAATGAAACCAGAACTTCAGATTGGGGAATATGTTTTTTGTGTAATTGCTGATTTTACCCAAATTAATGGAAAGGACATTATTTTAGTTTTCAAAGAAAAAGAAGGAAATACCATTATTATCAAAAAAGAATTAGCGGATAGCCTTCAACTTGACTATTGTTTTATAGCCTCATGGATTACGTTAACCGTTCACTCTTCGCTTGAAGCAGTTGGTTTAACAGCTGCTTTTTCCAATGCTTTATCCCAAGAAGGAATTAGTTGTAATGTTGTTGCAGCTTTTTATCATGACCATATTTTTGTGAATATAAAAGACACCGATAAAGCCATGGAAATATTGAATCGTTTTTCGAATTAAATCAAAACTTTTGCATTACAAACGATCTTTTATATACTCTATTTGTGTTTTTCCATGCGCTTTTGGTTTTCCGTCAGCACCAAGATTGACCATGGTTGTATGGTCTATCGTAATGATGGTTTCTCGGGTCATCATATTTCTAGCTTCGCAGGTTAGCACAATGGAGGTGTGACCAAATTTTATTACATCAATTCCAATCTCAATAATATCTCCTTGTTTGGCAGAACTTCTAAAGTTGATTTCAGACATGTGTTTGGTAACAATTCTCGAGTTTTCTAGTTGGATAATAGAATATAAAGCCAATTCTTCGTCCAACCATGCCAATAATTTTCCACCAAATAAAGTTCCGTTTGGATTTAAGTCTTCGGGTTTTACCCATTTTCTGGTATGAAATCGCATAAGTGTATTTATTAACACAAAAGTAGGTTATTTCTATTGCTATTTTCTTATTTTTAAAGAAAAAAAAGATGAATCAAAGAGATGCTTTTCTAAAAGAATTCCGTGGACCAACACTTGGAACTACGATGGGGCAATCCTCAGCAGACGAATTGTTTCAAAATGAGGTGCTTCGACCGATTTTGAAATTGCAAAATGAGCTGTTTATTGCTTCGTTTATGAATTATATAAGTAAAAATAGAATCGATTTTAAAACCTATTCTGCTGATAAAAAAATGGCTACAATGGAAAATGCCATTCAAAAAGACATCAAATTTAGAAATGCTCTAAAAGGAATTATTATTGGTTTATTTACTACCGAAGAATACACGCAATACATTCAAAACTCTTCAAGTCTTAACAAAAGAATGATGGGTATGCTCATCGAAAGATTAAAAAGTCAAGTACAATTATTTGAAGATTTTAATCCTTAAAAAGAGTAATCAACACCAATTTTTCCGGAATTTAAAAATTAGGCGATTTTATATTTATAGAAAAGACATTAATAACTAAAAAAAACGGACTAATTTAAGTTGTAATTATCAATTTGTTATCATTTCATTATTGATGTCTTTTTTGTAATAAATATTGCCTAATCTAAGTTATCGATGTTATTTGTTCGTTTTTTTTTATTATAATTGTTAAAAATAAAGCGATGA
>CANEXR010000279.1 GCA_947443815.1 Flavobacteriaceae bacterium
AGGATCAATTAGGGTATTGGTTAAATTATTAGTTCGGTTCAAATCGTTTTCCAATTGTTTTCCCCAATGCATAGGCAAAAAGACAACTCCTTCCCGAATAGTATCCGAAACTTTTGCTTTGACACGAACGGTTCCGTTTTTGCTAGTCACCACTACGATATCTCCATTTTCGATAGATGATTTGTAAGCATCAATCGGGTTTATTTCCAACATCGGACTAGGAATATGTGTCATCAATCGAGATACTTTCCCAGTTTTGGTCATCGTATGCCATTGGTCTCTGATACGTCCTGTGGTAAGAATAAAAGGAAAAGTGGCATTAGGCGCTTCAGAAGTATTTTCAATAGCTGTTGGAATATTGAAAATGGCTTTTTGCGAAGGCGTATAGAATTTTTTATCGGTAAACAAACGCGGTGTACCAGGATGTCCATAATCAGGAACAGGCCATTGGAAGGTACCTTCGTTTTTTAAGCGGTTATAATTTAAAAAAGAAATGTCAATATTAGTGTTTTTGGTCAAAAGACAATGCTCTTTGTAAATGTCTTCGGCAGTATTAAAATTGAAACCGCTGAAGTTCATTTTTTTAGCAAAACGAGTTAGAATTTCCACATCCGATAGCGCTTCACCGGGAGCATTGATTGCTTTTGGTAAATATGAAATTCGTCTTTCGGAATTGGTCATTGTTCCTTCTTTTTCTAACCAACCTGCTGCAGGCAATAATAAATCAGCAAATTTTGATGTGTCGGCATTGTGAGAAATGTCTTGAACAACAACAAATTTTGCTTTTTGCAATGCCTTTTCTACTCTTCGGGAGTCTGGTAAACTTACTAATGGATTGGTGCAAATAATCCAAATAGCTTTCATTTTTCCAGATTCAAGTGCTTCAAACATTTCAGTAGCAGTTAATCCTGGTTTTTCCGAGATACCATCTACTCCCCAAAAACCGGCAACTTCTTCTCGGTGTTTTGGATTGTTTAATTCTTTGTGAGCGGCTAGCAAATTAGCCATTCCCCCAACTTCTCTTCCGCCCATTGCATTAGGCTGTCCAGTCAATGAAAAAGGACCAGAACCTGGTTTTCCAACATGCCCTGTAAGTAAAGAAAGGTTTAATAAAGCGGTATTTTTGTCAACACCAATAGCACTTTGATTCAGTCCCATAGCCCAAAGCGAGATAAATCCTTTGGCTTTGCCTATGATATCTGCTGCTAATTTGATGTCGTTTACTGAAATTCCACAAAGTTTGGACGCTTTTTCTAAGGAACTTGAAAGGACTAAGTCTCTGTAAGACTTGAAGTTTTCGGTATGGTTTTTTATAAAATCAGTATCTTCATATCCTTTTTCGATAAGTCTTTTGGCCAAAGCATGGTATAAAACAATATCAGTACCAGGAATAATTTGTAAATGCAAGTCGGCTGCCAAAGCAGAATCCGTTTTTCGAGGATCAACGACAATGATTTTTACTTTTGGATTTTTCTCTTTATGTTGCTCTAATCTTCTAAAAAGAATGGGGTGACACCAAGCAGGATTGGCTCCAGTAATTAAGAATGTATCGGCTAATTCAATGTCATCATAAGCAATGGGCACTGAATCTTCTCCAAAAGTCTTTTTGTAACCTGCCACCGCTGAACTCATGCACAAACGAGAGTTGGTATCGATGTTATTTGTTTTTAGAAAACCTTTGACTAATTTGTTAACCAAATAATATTCTTCAGTGAGGCATTGTCCTGATATATAGAAACCTACGCTGTCTGGTCCGTGTTTTTTTATAATAGACGAAAAAACAGCGGCAGCACGATCTAAACCAGCATCCCAACTTACCCGTTCCATAGGATGTGATTTACTCCATCTCATTTCTGGATACAAAATCCTATCCGAGGTATCGTTAACAACATAATGAAGGTTCATTCCTTTCGAACAAAGCATTCCTTTATTAACAGGATGGTTTTTGTCTCCTGTTACGGTTACCCCATTCTTAGGATCATTGGTTACTATAATTCCGCATCCTACTCCACAATAGGAACAGGTAGTTTTGATTTCTGAATTTTGCATTATCGAATTTCTTTATTAATAATGAAAGCGTGTATTGGCTAGCTAGCTAACTTACGAAAGTGTAAAAATAAGTATTTTTACGTATTAATACGTAAAAAATGAATTTTATTTTATATTTTTGGTAAAAATAAATTTGGAGCACCAAATGATTTCAGGAACAATTTTAAATTATATCCATGAAAGAAGAATTAACGAGTTGTAGCAGTTGTTTAAATGAAAATTGTTTTATAAAAAAACATGTGCATTTAGAACAAATGAAAAAATATATTGAAAGAAAACGCAGTTTTGTTTGCAAAAAAGCCCAGCAGTTTATTATCGAAGGAGCCCCAATTCAAGGTTTGTATTTTATTTACAAAGGCAAGGTAAAGGCAGTAAAGACGGGAATTAACGGCAGGGAACAAATTGTTCGTTTGACTCAAGATGGTGATACTCTTGGTTTTAGAGGATTTGGTACTAGCAAACGATATCTCATTGGCGCCTATGCTTTAGAAGATACAATGTTGTGTAATTTTAGTAATGAGGATATGCTAGAAATACTCCATAATGTCCCAGAGTTTACTTTTGATTTGATGTTGTTCTATGCCGAAGAATTAAATAAAAGCGAAAATAATATTCGAAAAATTGCACAAATGAATGTGCGAGAAAGAGTAATTGATACCTTATTATATATCCATAAAAAATTTGGTCAAACAAATGGTGTTATTGAGCTTGATCTATCTAGAAAAGAAATTGCTGATTTTGCAGGAACTACAGATGAGCAAGTTATTAGAGTAATTTCTAGTTTAAAAAAAGAAGCACTCATAAAAACCGTAGGAAAGAAAATAGGCTTAGTCAACATCGAAAAATTAAAAGTAGAAATCATTGAACATAAATAATTTTCACCCTTTTATAAAATAATAAATAACTTAAAAATTTAGGTATAAAATTGATTTTAAGTTATTTATAATTTTTAGCGTGCCTATTTAATTACTTTTATAAAATATTTTTTTTAAATTTTAGTAATAAATTCAAACGCATCAATGCCGCTTTTTTTATTTAAATATCCTTCTATCTTAACGATTTAAATTAGACCTTTATTTAAGGTTTCAAATATTTTCTTTTCTTATAAAGTCAATTTGAATGGCTATTTTTTACTTTTAAGAATCTTTACTACACTACAAAATTTTACTCACGCTATTTTTTCCTTACTAATTGTCCTTTTTTTGATTGTTTATTATACAATTTCAAAAGCTTTATAATTAGAAAATTCCAAAATACGTATTGTCTACATACGTATTCATAACTCCTTAAGCCTAGCTATACTTGACTTTGTTTTTATTTTATGCTAAAAGGCAGGAAATTAATTGACTTTAGTCTTTCTTTTTTTGTATTAAAAAGTTGTTTTACTCTGTTTTTTATATAGTTTCTAAGTATTAGTACTTACGTAAATTTGCTTCATACTAATTAAAACATCAATGATTATGCAAAAGATTAAAACCACATTATTACGTATTCAAGGTTTAAGAAAGAGCAAGATTTCAAAATCTATTTTCTTAGGGATTGCCTTAACGGTATTTTGTCAAAACGAAATTAAAGCACAATTAACCGCAACAGGACAAATTAGAGAAAGAACCGAGCTTAGAGCCGGTCAAGGTACTTTACAAAAAGAGGACGATAAAGCGGGTTTATTTACTTCACAAAGAGCGAGATTGAATATTGGATTTACAGGATATCGTTTTAAAGTATATACCTCTTTACAAGATGTGCGTGTTTGGGGTCAAGATGCTTCG
>CANEXR010000280.1 GCA_947443815.1 Flavobacteriaceae bacterium
AGAAGAACTGGAAGTTGGAAAATTAATTAAAAAATATTTTGTAAACCAATGATTTACAAATATCAACAAAATGTTAGTTTTAATTGTAAAGCGACCAAAAACAAACCAAGAATTTCTGATGTGCTAAATACTCGGTAAATATAAATGTTAAGTATTGATGATTTTTAACTTATACACTTTTAAGATAAGGTCATTATAGGGTACCCTACTTCGCAAAAATCCCAACTTTTGAAGAAAATAAATTACTGTTTTCAATCGATTTTATTTTTAATTTAATTGATTTTTAGGAACATTACAGACTGATAAGTTCAGCCTAAAAAATCAGAGGCTTTGCGGACTAAAAAAATTTTATCCCTAAAACTCAAGAAAATTAGAACCAAACTGTTATATGATAGTACTACTTTCCTTTTTTTTTAGAAATTGAAAAGGTGAAAAATTAATCTTATACTAATATTAGTTTCTTGAAGACAAACCGATAACAACCTGCACAACAAAAGGAAATAAAATATTCGCTTTGTATTGTTCCATTCAAAAATCAAATCAAAACCTAAAAAATTCCATTTCAGCTTACCCCTATTCTTTATAAAAATACCTATTTTTGCAGTCTAATTTTTTTAGCTATGCCAAATAAGAAATACAAAATAGCGGTAATTCAATTGAATTTGAATGATGTTGCCGAAAACAACCTTAAAAAATGTTTAAGTTGGGTTCGAGATGCCGCCAAACAAGGAGCAGAAGTCATTTCGTTACCAGAATTATACAGCAGTCATTATTTTTGTCAAAGTGAAGATGTGGATAATTTTGCTTTGGCTGAACCTTTGTATAGCACATCATTTATAGCATTTAGTGCTTTGGCAAAAGAATTAGGCGTTGTAATTATTGTCCCTTTCTTCGAAAAAAGAATGGCGGGAATTTATCACAACAGCGCATATATCATTGATACAGATGGCTCCGAAGCTGGATTGTACCGCAAAATGCATATTCCAGACGACCCTCATTTTTATGAAAAATTCTATTTTACACCTGGTGATATTGGTTTCAAAGCATTCCCTACCCAAAAAGGAAAAATTGGTACTTTAATTTGTTGGGACCAATGGTATCCTGAAGCAGCGCGTTTGACCGCTTTGCAAGGTGCAGACGTATTATTTTACCCAACAGCAATTGGATGGCATCCATTAGAAAAAGAACAATATGGTGAAAACCAACACGGTGCTTGGATGAATGTAATGAAAGGTCATGCTGTAGCCAATGGCGTTTATGTGGCTGCTGCCAATAGAATCGGATTGGAACAATATATTGAAGGAACTGCTGGAATTCAATTTTGGGGTTCTTCTTTTATTGCTGGTCCACAAGGCGAAATTTTGGCGCAAGCCTCACATGACAGAGAAGAAATCTTAATTGCTGAAGTAGATTTGGAATTGCAGGAAAATGTCCGTCAGAACTGGCCGTTTTTCAGAGACCGAAGAATTGATGCTTTTGGTGATATTACAAAAAGAGCAATCGACTAATTATGAGTACTCCAAATAGAAGATTTCCTGCAGAATGGGAAAAACAACAAGGTATTTTGCTTTGTTTTCCACACAATGGTAAAGATTGGCCTGGAAAATATGAAGCAGTACAATGGGCATTTGTTGAATTTATAAAAAAAATAGCCCCTTTTGAACAAGTATTTTTAGTTGTTGCAGATGAAAATCAGAAAAATAAAGTTGCTGAAATGCTGGAAACAGCTCATGTAGAATTAACAAAGGTTTCCTATATAATCCATAAAACGAATCGCAGTTGGATGCGTGATTCAGGCCCAATTATTGTAAAAAATGAAGCTAAAAGAGAAGCTTTAAATTTTAATTTTAACGGTTGGGCTAAGTATAAAAACATCCAACTTGATAAATTCATTCCAGAAAAAGTATCCCATTTTCTAAATATTCCATTAACACAAGTAGTCTACAAAGGAAAACCAGTTATTGTAGAAGGCGGTGCTATCGATTCAAATGGTTGTGGTACTTTATTAACTTCCGAAGAGTGTTTGATGCATCCAACTATTCAAGTTCGAAACCCTAATTTTTCGAAAGCCGATTATGAAGCGGTTTTCAAAGAATACCTTGGTATTACAAATGTAATTTGGTTAGGAAATGGTATTGAAGGAGATGATACCCACGGACACATTGATGATTTATGCCGATTTGTAAACAAAGATACTATTGTAACCATCGTAGAATCGGACGAAAATGATTCCAATTACGCTCCTTTGCAAGACAACTTAAAACGTTTGCAAAATGCGAAATTAGAAAATGGAAAAGCACCGAAAATAGTTGTACTGCCGATGCCAAAACGGTTGAATTTTGATGGTTTACGTTTGCCAGCTAGTTATGCTAATTTTTTAATTTTGAACAATTGTGTTTTAGTTCCCACCTTCAATGACAGCAATGATAGAATAGCATTAAATATTCTTTCCGATTGTTTTCCTGACCGTGAGATTATCGGAATCAGTGCAATAGATTTTATATGGGGATTTGGCACACTTCACTGTTTGAGCCAACAGATACCTGAATAAATAAATTTAAGTTTTATGCATAAAAAAACACCAACATTATTGGTGTTTTTTTATATCGAAAATAATAAAATAGCTTATTCCTTTGTGAAAAGGACTTTTTGTCCATCGCTAAAAGTCAATATAAATTCTTTTTTACCCTCTTTAAATTCTATTTTAATTCCAGCTTGCTCAGACTTAAAAGTGTCTTTTTCAATTAATTCAACTGAGAATTTTGGATAATCAGAATCCTTAATCTCAACATGGATAGCATTGAATTTCTCGGTCAAAACAAGCTTCATACGAGCATATTTATTTGTGTAAGTACCCAAGTAATCATCTAAAATTATATCTTTTTCAATTACTCCTTTATCGGAAGTCCAGGTATTATTATTTTCATTTACATCTGGAAATACATGATCAGGATCTATAGTTATGCTTTCAATTTCTTCGGTTGAATTATGTTTAAAAGACCAATCTACATTTCTCTGCCAAATTTCTACGGGTAATTTTATTCGCGTTACTTTTCCGCTTTTTGTTTTTACATCTAAAATTACAGGCATTGCCATTTTTTCGAAGTTTTCAACAGTAATAATCACCCCTAATTTCGGGTCATTTTTTACGTATTTTATAGCATTGATTCCTTGATCCAAACGCCAATTGTATTTAAACCAACCTCGCCAAAACCATCCCAAATCTTCACCAGCGACATTCTCAATTGTTCTAAAAAAATCATCAGGAGTTGGATGTTTATATGCCCAACGCTCAATATAGGTTTGCATGGCAAAATCAAAACGTTCTGGTCCTAGTACTTGTTCTCTTAAAATAACCAATCCAGAGCTTGGTTTAGAATAACACAAAAGACCAATATTAGCTTCCTTCATATTATCAGGTGAGCTCAGAATAGGTTCGTTTGTTGGATTGGTGTAATCATCGGCTTCCTTGTGTAAATCTGTAGGTTTTGGCTTGTATTCTCCTTTATTAAATTCAAGCGTGCTCAACGAATTGATAAATGTATTAAACCCTTCATCCATCCATCCATACAAACGTTCATTAGAACCAACAATCATTGGAAACCAAATATGTCCAAATTCATGATCAGTAACACCCCATAAATCCTCCCCTTTTGATTCCCAACCACAGAAAACAATTCCAGGATATTCCATTCCACCTTCATTTCCTGCTACATTAGTTGCCACCGGATAAGGATATTCAAACCATTTTTTTGAATAATGTTCTAAGCATGCTTTTGTATATTCAGTAGCACGACTCCA
>CANEXR010000281.1 GCA_947443815.1 Flavobacteriaceae bacterium
AGATTGCCCAAACATTTGAAACAGTTTATAAAACCTCAAAATTACAGCGACTACACTCCAATTAATCAAGCAGTATGGCGCTATGTAATGCGAAAAAATGTTACTTATCTCTCAAAAGTAGCGCATAAATCCTATTTGGAAGGATTAAAAAAAACGGGGATTGAAATTGACAACATTCCAAGTATGTATGGCATGAACAGAATCCTTTCAGAAATTGGTTGGGCAGCTGTTGCAGTAGATGGTTTTATTCCTCCTAACGCCTTCATGGAATTTCAAGCGTATAATGTATTGGTAATAGCATCCGATATCCGTCAATTAGAACATATCGAATATACACCTGCCCCTGATATCATTCACGAAGGTGCTGGCCATGCTCCTATTATAGCCAATCCAGAATATGCAGAATACCTTCGCCGTTTTGGCGAAATAGGTTGCAAAGCTATTTCTTCAGGTAAGGATTATGAAATGTACGAAGCAGTTCGTTTACTTTCTATTTTAAAAGAAGCCGAAGATACACCACAAGCCACAATTACCGCCGCAGAAAAAGCAGTAGAAAATTTGCAAAACAATATGGGCGAATTATCCGAAATGTCACAAATACGAAACCTCCATTGGTGGACGGTAGAATACGGTTTGATTGGCACTTTAGAAGACCCAAAAATCTATGGCGCTGGCTTGTTATCTTCAATTGGAGAAAGCGCTTGGTGCATGACCGAAAACGTAAAAAAACTCCCTTATGATATTTCGTGTGCCAATCAAAATTTTGATATCACTAAACCCCAACCTCAATTGTTTGTTACTCCAAATTTTGCCTTCTTAAATTTGGTCTTAGAAGAGTTTGCAAATAAAATGGCCATTCGAACAGGTGGTTTATCAGGGATTCAAAAACTGATTAAATCCAATGCATTAGGAACCATTGAATTAAGTACTGGAATACAAATTTCAGGGGTATTCACTCAAGTCATCGAAGACGATGGAAAACCAATATACATTCAGACAAAAGGGAAAACTGCATTATCCTATCGAGAAAAAGAATTAGTTGGCCATGGAACAAACAAACATTCAGAAGGTTTCGGAAGCCCCATTGGAAAGCTCAAAGGTATTAATCTTGCCATTGAAGATATGAGTCCAAGGGATTTGAAAGCGTATGGCATTTATGAAAATGAATGTGTAACAATGGAATTTGAAGGCAACATCAAAATTACTGGAGAAATCATAACTGGTTCCCGAAATCTTCATGGAGAGATTATTTTAATTAGCCTAAAAAACTGTACTGTAACGTATGGAGAAACGGTTTTATTCCAGCCAGAATGGGGAATTTATGATATGGCAGTTGGAAAAAAAATAGTTTCTGCATTCTCAGGTCCAGCTGATGTGAATAGTTTTGATTTAATTTCACATGTCACATCTAGCAAAACTATTCCTGCAAAACACAGCATTGAAAGAGATGATTTAGAACTATTATACCATAGCATTCGAAAAATAAGAGAAACCCAAGACCTTAGCACTTCATTAGCCCCTTTTTTTATAAAACTAAAAAAAGACCACCCAAAAGATTGGCTTTTAGCAATTGAAATGGTTGAACTTTTGAAAGAGAGAAAAGACGAACCCTTATTGAATACTATTTTGGATTATCTTCAACAACTAAAAGAAGACAGGCCTGAAGTTGGCCATTTAATCGATGACGGATTGGAATTAATATTTCATAAATAAATTGCAAAAAACACGAATTACAAAGCGTTAATTCGTGTTTTTTTTTATTTACAATTTAATATTATTTTTAAAATCAGTTTCATTTTCAATGGATTTTCCTTCATATTGCAATTTCCAACCCATAGCATTGGTTGTAATTAAAATCTTGGAAAGCTCACTTATCAAACGGTTTTGCGCATTGGATTTCAACGATGATTTTTCAATTTTTTTAGCTAAGTTAGCTTTAACAGATTTATTGATTTTATTATAATCATCCCCAGTAAAAGGATTTAACTTGCTTTCTTCCACATCATAAAACTGAATATCAGGACTGATTTTTATTTCCTCTTTTGGAATACTCAGAATTGTTATGGTCTTATTTTTCTCGTCAATATCGTATTTCATTTGATGCAAATCATAAGCAACAGTTACATCAGCATTGACAACAATAAGCGCTTTTTTCTCGAAAGAAAGCATGTTCATAAAATATTTTTCTTGGTTTTTGTAAGTTACCACCTCTGAGAAATGCCCTTCAGTAACCACTAATTTTCCAACATTTACAATTTGTTGCTGAATAAGGTTGGTATTATAACTAATATCTGCATCATCGTTTTTTTTGAAATCACAAAATTTGAATAGCAAAACAATGGCAACAATAATTCCTATTCCAAGTAAAATTCTTTTTAGCATTTCTTTTTTTTATAAAAGTAAAAAAAAATATAGAATAGTGCGGAAAATCTGGTTTAAATCAAATTATTATTTCGGGCTTTTTGAATAGCTTCTAATTTATTGTGCACTTGAAGTTTTGTGTAAATATTCTCGATATGCTTGCGAATGGTTCCTACTGAAAGAAAAAGATTCTCAGCAATCAAATTGTATTTCAATCCCTTACTTAATTGTTCTAGAACTTCAATTTCACGTACGGTTAACTTGATATCTTCACAGTTGGCGACTAGTTCAAAATCGACAGGATTTCGAAACAATTTCAAGGTTTTCATTGCTATGGAAGGCGTCATGGTTGCTCCTCCCTGCATGGTGTCCAAAATACCTTGGTGCAAATCTTTTGGATTTACTTCTTTCAATAAATACCCATCAGCTCCTGCTTTAATAGCATTAAAAATATTTTCATCATTATCAAAAACAGTAAGCATTATGATTTTTATTTGTGGATATTTTTGTTTTACAAAATTGGTTGCATCAATTCCATTCATCTTTGGCATTTCAATGTCCATCAAAATCAAATCGATATTATGATTTTTTGCTAGTTTTTCGACCAAATCCAAACCATCAAATGCAATAAATTTAACCTCAAAATCATCAAAAAAAGAAAGCTTTTCTTGTGCCGTTTTTATCAAAAAGGAATTGTCATCAACTAAGGCTATTTTTATCATTACTTTTAATTTTGAATCCTATAAAAGTACTTTTAATTTAGACATAAAAAAATACGACAAATGCCGTATTTTGATGAATTAACAAACGCTCTAATTATATCCAAATCTTAATTTCTGTTCCTTCGTTTGAGGAAATAAGATTAAATGCACCACCTACATCTTCAATCCTTTTTTGCATGTTTTGCAAACCGTTTCCTTTTTGAATTGTAACTTTGTCAAAACCAATTCCGTTGTCTTGAATCGTGATTTGAATTTGAGTTTCTTTTTTCTTTACTACAATAGCAATTGTGCTCGCTTGAGCATATTTTATTGCATTATTTACCGCTTCTTGAATGGTTCGATAGATATTCATTCCTTCAATAGAGGTGAGTTGTATGTCTTTCAAATTAGCATCTGTTTGAAATGAAAACTGGATTTCATCTCTGGATTCTTTCGCTTTTCCGATAAAATTGTTAATTCTGGATTCTAAATCTTCGAAGGTAATTTCATTGCTGTTCATGGCCCAAATCGTATCCCGAAGTTCCACGATAGTTTCTTTGGCAAAAGAACTAATGTTAGTCAATTTATCGTCTAATTTAGGGTTGTCAATATCAAAAGCATACTTGACATTGTCCACCGATGAAATTATAAATGTTAATTGCGAACCGATATTATCGTGTAAATCCCGAGAAATATTCAAGCGTTGCTCTTGTAATTTATTTTGAGTTTCAATTTG
>CANEXR010000282.1 GCA_947443815.1 Flavobacteriaceae bacterium
ATCGCATTAACGCTATCAAAAACTCAGTCCTTTTATAAAGGAACAGGTTTAATATAAATTTGTAAAAAGGGTCATTTAGCGTTACTTTCGCAAAAAAATAGAACTAATGAGTTTAGATAGAGAATTAAATAAAAGAAGTGGTGGTCAATGTGAGTTGTGTACCGCTACAGAAGACCTAAAAGAATATGTTGTTTTACCAACCAAAAAAGGAGGACTTGACGAAAGCATTTTTGCTTGTAATACTTGTATTGACCAAATAGAAAATCCAGATAACGTAGATGTAAACCACTGGAGATGTCTAAACGATAGTATGTGGAGTGAACAAACTCCTGTTCAAGTAGTTGCTTGGAGAATGTTAAGCAGAATGCGTGCAGCAGGATGGCCTCAAGAATTATTGGACATGATGTACCTTGACGAAGATACTTTGACTTGGGCACAAGCTACTGGCGAGGGAGAAGAAGATGAAAACAAAGTTATCCACCGCGATAGTAACGGTGTAATTTTAGAACATGGTGACTCTGTAGTTTTAATAAAAGATTTGAAAGTAAAAGGTTCTAGCATGGTTGCCAAACAAGGAACCGCAGTACGTAACATCCGATTAGATCATGAGAATGCCGAATATATTGAAGGCAAAGTTGATGGCCAACAAATTGTTATTATTACACAATACGTGAAGAAAATATAGTTTTTTTTAATGGAGAGCAAGTGGTGTATTCTTTCTATACCTAGAACCAAACAAAATGAGCTCGGTATTATATCGAGCTCATCATTATCCATTAAAACTTATCCACACTTTTTGGCTTCTTAAAATCGGAATCTCTTTTTACAATTCTAAAATTTTTGAAAAATCAGGTTTAAAATAATTAGGTCCTTTCATTACTTTTCCATCTTCTCTATAAATTGGATTTCCATCTTCGCCCAATTTGCTCATATTACTGCGTTGAATTTCATCAAAAACAGCCTCAATTTTATGTTGCAATCCATGTTCAATAATAGTTCCGCATAAAATATACATCATATCACCTAAGGCATCTGCAATTTCAACTAAATCATTATTCTGGACCGCCTCCAGATATTCTTCATTTTCTTCTTTCATCAAATGATAACGAAGTATGTTTTTACTTTCTCCTAAATCGGCTTTTGGAATTTCACTGTGTCCTATTCGAAATGCGGTATGAAATTCAGTAACGGCATTAATTTGTTTCTGCATCTTTTTATTTGATTAAATGAATTGGAAAATTAGTAACTATTCCTGAACAATTAACTAAATTTGTCGCAAATAATTCAAACTATGTTTAGTCAAGGACAATTACTATTTGCAGGCTGTTTTTTTATTGCTTTTGTTGTTGCAATGATTTTTGCTTATCGAAAAGATGCTGCTTTACACCGTTTATTTTATAAGGGAAATTATAAAATACTTATCGGTTTTGGGATTTTTATTGGCCTTTTATTTCTGATAAAAATATTTTTTAAACGATAATTTTTTTTTAAAAAATAAAAAATACCCCCAATAGATTCTCTCTCTTGGGGGTAAAATTAATTGGGCAGTAGTATTTCTTATTTAAAAACTCTTCTATTTAATTCTCCAAAGGCAATATTCCAAAGCTTTTTGCATAAGATAACATTTGTTCTGCAAAAGATTTAGGCTGCTGTACTTCTATAGCAATAATCTCACCCTTTTTATTTAGTTTTGGCACTAAAACCGGATTAACAAAACCACTATAAGCTGCCGAATTGAACTTTTTATTACGTTCTAAAACTTCAGCATGCAATTGTTGATCCACTTTTACGCCATAGTTTTCTACTAATGCTTTACCCGCGTTATAATCTCCTTCTGATTTTATACGTTGCACTTCACGCAATAATTGCCCGAATAAATCATGTAGTTTTTGATAATCTGTAATATTGAAATAAGTCTTTCCATCACGGTTAATTTTCTCTATTACATTTTCATTTTTTCCTTTTTCGAAAACCCAAGCACTTATCCATTGACGGTTTCTCATGTGCGCTTCTTCTATGTTAGCGCCTAATTCTAAACGAACCAATTGAGTCATTAATCCATTACGGATATAGCTATCATAAGATTCTGTTCCCAGTTTTTTCCAATCATCAACCAAACCTAATTCTTGTAGTTTTGGATTGTATAAATAATAAAGTCCTACTAAGTCGGCTCTACCTTCCTCTAAAGTCGATGCATAACTTTTTAAAGACTCTTTTGGTGTGCCTACCCCAGGATTGATTTGACCAGAGGCGTGTCCAACCACTTCATGTAAGGCAGTATGTAGCTTATCTCCTAGTTCACCATATTTTTTTGCCAAAGCAATTTCATCTTCATCATTAGCAAATTCTTGTAACCTACCTTTCCCACCAGATTTAGCATACGAATCAATTATATTTCCTAAAGAGACGGATTTTGAACCATGTTCTGCACGAATCCAATCGGCATTTGGTAAGTTCACACCAATTGGAGTACTTGGAGATGAATCTCCAGATTCACCAGCAACCACAACTGTTTTATAGGATATTCCTACTACATTCTTCTTTTTATGTTCAGCCATTAAGGGAGAATTATCTTCAAACCATTGCGCGTTTTTAGATACCACTTCCATTTTTGCAGACATGTCAAAATCTTTAATTTGCACTATTGATTCATAGGAACCTCTATACCCCAAAGGATCTTTATATACTTCGATAAAACCATTTATATAATCAATATTCCCATCTGTAGCTTGTAACCATGCAATGTTATAATCATCCCAAGTTTTTAAACTTCCTGTTTTATAATAATTAATAAGTAAACCTATCGCATCGCCTTGTTTAGGGTTTTCAGCTACACTTTTTGCTTTTTCTAACCAATAGATAATTTTATCAATTGCTGGTCCATACATTCCTTTACTTTTCCATGTTTTCTCCTCTAATTCCCCTTTTGAATTTCGAGTTAATTTAGAATTTAAACCATAAGAATATGGTTTTTTAGAATCTGGACTTGTTTTCTTTGCATAAAAATCTTCTACTTCTTTAGCAGTTATACCTTTGTCATAAAAATGGATGGCAGAACCTTCTAGTAGCCCTTTTGATTCCTCTAAATTTACTTTTTTCGAATCAACATCATTAAATAATATTGGAATTATTACAGCTGACAAATTAGTGTTTGTTGCTTTTAATAAAGAAGCAAAATAAGCTTCATTGAATGCAGGTTTAATTTTATCGTTAGAATAATGATGATGTATTCCGTTAGAAAACCAAACTCTTTTTAAATAAATTTCAAAATTCTTCCAATCTTCAGTAGTTTTATCTCCAGCGTAATTTTGATAAATATGCTCTAATGCTTTCCTGATTTTTAGATTGTATTTGTAATTTTGATCCCACATAATATCGCGTCCAGATGACCCTGCTTGTGTAAGATAATAAACTAATTTTTGTTCTTTAAGCGTTAAGTTTTCCCATCCTGGAATTTGATAACGCAATACTTTAATGTCAGCAAATTGCTCAACAACATAATCAAAAGGAGTTTCTTCTGTTGACTTCTTTTCTTGTGCATTACAAATAAAAGAAAAAGCAACAGTTGCAAAAATTCCTGCAATTTTAAATAATTTCATATTAACGGTATTAAATGTTTTATATGTAACAAATATACATTTTTATCCTATAAATGATAACAAAATATTTCATGCTTATGCTTTACCGAATGAATTTATAAAATCATCCTAATTAAGAATTCTTAATTAGAAAGCAACAAATTATGTTAAAAACAAAGATCTAAAAAAGCTTTTTTTTAA
>CANEXR010000283.1 GCA_947443815.1 Flavobacteriaceae bacterium
TAATAATATAACATAGCTCCACGACCTCCTTTTTTCCAAAAGCGCATCCAATATGGTAAATCATAATATAAAAAAGTGATGTTGTCAAACACTGTATTTGGGTTTTGAAGCATGTACTTGTCAATCATCTCTTTATTATTTTCTCTAGTAATGGCAATAACTTTATTATATCTCGCAATTTGATATACAAAATTCCATCCCATTCCATTTTCAGAGCCTTTATAAGGGTTTATAGCGTAACAAGTTGCTAATATAGTTTTAGGATTCATGAGCTCTCATTTTTATAAGTTTAGCTGGAACACCGCCAATAATAGCGTTATCAGGAAATGATTTTGTCACTACAGCTCCAGCAGCTATGATGCAGCCGTTGCCTAATTGAACACCATCAAGAATACTCACTTTACTGCCAATCCAGCAGTTTTTACCTATTTTTATCCCTTTTCGGTTTACCCCTTGATGTCTGATAGCAATATTTAAATCCAAATAATTATGATTCTCAGGATGGCAGCTCAGATAGGGGCCTACAATGCATTCGGATCCGATTTCTAATCCACCAGCTCCACCTAACGAAGCATATTCGCCAATACCCACACTATCTCCTATAATTATTTTATCTCCTAAATCATTTAGTGTTGTTGAAACGATTATTCGGCTAAATGCACCAATACTTACATTATTACCAAATTGAATTCCATTTTTGCTCAATGCTGAGACAAAAACAAAATCTCCAAGACGAAGAAACTTTCCCCATTTTATTTTTGATAAATAAAAAAAAGAGACACCTCTACCTAACATCATCGCTTTTGGTTTTCTAAAGAAGACAACTACTTTGAGCCCTCTTAATAGACAAAATGACTGCATCCAAACAAACTCTAAAATTGTAGCTAATGGTAATGTTTCATCAAACTTGAAGCTAGAATTTCTTAATTGGATTATTTTTTCAAGTGTTTTTTTCATTTTTCATTATGAATTATTGTTGTAACAACTTGATTTAAAGTAATTTCTAGGTCTTCGTTGTTGATGCTTTCATAAATTGCAAATTGGCTTTTAGCTTTTAGTGCTTGAAAAAGATTTTTATAATCATGTGTTAATTGTTCGATAGTTGTTTTGCTAAGTTCTTTTTTTCGATTTAAAATAACTGCTGCATCTGCAAAAAGGAAAAAATTAAATTTTGGTTTTAATAAAAATTGATACCCAAATGAGGAAATATTTTTGGATAAAAAAATGTTACTTCTTTTGCTGTCATTTATAAAATCAAAATAATAACGGTCATAGATAACCACATATCCTCTAGAGATATATTTGAAATAAATCACAAATTGTCCCAGTAAATAATCAAAATAATAATACGAAAATCGAAATAACGAAGAGAGGAAACTTTTATTATTTCCTTGACGAGGAAGCCCATTATTAACATCTTGATAGGCTTTTTTCTTTCCTTTTGTCCAAACACTTAATATGGGCAATAGGGAAGGTCTGTGTCGCAAAATTATTACGGGTCTACGAATTTGTTTCTCAATTCGATACGCTAATTGTTCAATAACTGTTGATTTTCCAGCGCCATCTACACCACTAAAAGTGATGGTAAATCCTTTGCCATGATTATTGTTTTTTAGCGAATCAACGATATAATTAAAACTGTTTTTTATAAAATAGAAATGACTATTTTCTTTTTTTTGTTTAATGAAAAAGTCAATTATTGATAAAACATAGTCACCTCTTTCAAGATAATTCAATAGGATAAAATCAAGTGATTCTTCAGAAACAGAGAGTGCTTGTTTATACATTAAATATTTAGCAGGAATTTTTGCATTATTGAGAACATAAAATAAGATAATAAATCGTGCGGTATCAATCAACGAAGCATTTTTTATCCCATATGCATTCTTACTAGCATTGGCAATTATTTCTTTAGCACTTAATATTTCATAATTTTGTCTTTTCAACTGCCAAATTAAATCAACAGATAAAATGCTTTCTTCCTTCATGAAAATATGAATGGAGTTCATGAAAGATTTTTTATTGGCTGTTATTTTTGAAACTAAAGCATGATTTTTTAGGTATTCAAAAATCGGTTTATTTGCTTTTTTATCAACAATTAAATCAATATCGGAATTGATGCTCAAATCTTCGGGATAGCCAGTATTAAACTTCAATGCGGCATATTTTTGATTGTGAATCAAATCAAATAAATCCATAATAATGAGTTGTCTTTGGGTATATTCGTTTTCAAGAAAAAGATTGAAAGCTTCATTCCAAACTTCTAATGTCCAATGAATTTGTGGATACCAATTAGGATGTTCCGCATAATTTTTTAGATAACTCACACAGTTAATAAGAAGATATAATTTTAGATAAGTATTGATATCGGAATTAAATAGCGGATTTCCTTCCTTATTTTTGTTGAGGTTTAAGATATCGTCATAAATAAGTTTCCAACTTTTTCGTTCTACCAAGATGCCTTGCTGTATGATATAATGAAAATAATCAAATCCTTTAGGTCTATCAAAACTCGCTAATTCCCAGTCATAAACCGCTAATGTACCATTAGTTTCATACATATTCCATTGTGTGAAATCTCCTTGCGAGAGGTGAAGCTCAATTAATTGATTTTCGGGAATATTTTGAATAATGGTATTTATTTTGCGAACCATATTTTTAGGAATTCTTTCATTATCTATATTTCTGAAATCTTCTTTTGTAGTTTTAAATAATTCCCATTTGTTTATAGCAATGGTTCTTTTTTGGATCGAACACATTTCAATTAAGGACTTTAGATGGATAGTAGAAAATTTTTTTGTTCTTTTTCCTTGAATACAAATATCAGTAAGCTTTATTACATCTTGGGTTATTGATGTTGCAATTGGCGTAATAATTTCTGATTTACTTAATTCTATTTCATTTAAAATAGCGCATTCTGTAGCAATCATTTTTTGTGCATTTTCAGAAGTGGCAATTTTATAAAAACAAGTATTGGCATACAAAAGAGCTTTACTATTAAGACCTATTGTACCCATAAAAAGAGCCCAATCATTGGCACAGTCAAAAATTGGGTCTTCCTCTTTAGAAAAGTAAAAGCACTCTTTATGAAATATAATTTTTTGTAGCCTTAAGAAGAAAATAATTTGTATTGAAGTCGCAAATATCCAAGCTCTTGTACTCCCTATATTATAAAATTTTAAGAATATGGGTTTGGAACAATTGGAATTCCAAATCCATCTAGGTTGACCATTTGGATTATTAATGAATAAGAGCGAAACTTTTAAATCACTTTGATTTTTTTTAACTGATGATAGTGCGTATCCAAGTTTTTTTAAAATTATTTTCATAACTCAAAGTTTTATAGTTTAAGTTATGTGAAAAGTATGCCAAAAGCGTTAAGTACTTATTTAGTTGGGTTTATGAAAGTATGGAATGATGAAAACTTCCATATTTTGGAAACAAACTTTTTTTTGGAAACTTTTATTGACTTAGTTCAGGCCTTCTTTTTCCTAAATAAAATTTTTGAATAGTGGTGAGATGCTCATTATTTTTGAGAGCTACTGAAAAAATAATTAATTGATAAAATAAAATACCGTAATTATTATCTCCAAAAATCCCAAATTCTGTAAAGGAATTAATCAAAACAGGTATTATTATTCCAATCAGAATCAAACGAGTTTCCTTATTTTCCTTTAAAATCGCCTTTAAAGTAAATGACAATTGAAAAACAGCAATAATAAATCCAATAAACCCTAAATTCATAAGAACTTAGATGAAA